>DAINAQ010000059.1:1945-6391 GCA_036733325.1 Methanothrix sp. | reverse complement strand
GGCTGATCCTCACCGTCTCCATCTTCTTGATGGCGATATTTCAGATACCCATGGGGCGGATGGCGGACAGGGGGAAGGCCCCGGTCATGATCCTGGCGGGATCGATCGTATCCGCCGCCAGCCTCGCCCTCATCCCCGCTTCGAAGTCGTTTTGGGACTTATTCTTCGTCGCCGCCATCAACGGCCTGGGGAGCGCGGTGATGATGCCGGCGGTGATGGCCATCACGGTGAGGCTGGGAAAGACCATGGGGATGGGGACCTCCATGGGAGCCTATAACACCGCCATGAGCCTGGGGATGATCACGGCGCCCCTGCTGGGCGGTCTGGTGATGGACCGATCCTCCGTCGAGGTGGTCTTCTTCCTGGGGGGGTTCGTCGGCATTGGAGCCACGGTCATCGTTTATCTCCTGACCCGAGAGGCGCTGGGATCGTTGGAGGCCGAGAGATCACTGGCCGAAGGATCTTGAGGATTGGTGAAGTGAGAATTAGTGATCTCTGGATCAGGATCGGAGAAAAGAGCACCGGAGGATCGAGGGGGTCGGAGGATCGGGATTGAGGGATTGGGTTGGAGGGTCATCGGATCGGAGGCTATCGGTTGGAGTGCTGGATTATGGGATTGGAGGAAAAGGGATTGAGGAATTGGGACCAACGACCACCCGTTGAGGCGGCGTCAAGCCCCAGGATCAGCTCACCTTCCTCTCTTTGGGTATGGTGAACCTGAAGACGCTTCCCTTTCCCAGGACCGATTCGGCCTCGATCCTCCCTCCACAGGTCTCCACGATCTTCTTGACGGTGGCAAGGCCTATCCCCGATCCCTCGCCGACCCTCCCCAGCCTGACGAAGGGGTCGAATATCCGGTCGCTGTACTTCATCTCAAACCCGATTCCGTTGTCCCTTACCCAGAACTCGTACTCTTCACCTCGGTCACGGCAGCCCACCTCGATCTCGATCTCATCCCTGGAATACTTGAGGCTGTTTTCCAGGAGGTTTGAGAAGATCTGCTTTGCCCGGCTCTTCTCGCAAGAGATCACCGGAAATTCCCCCGCCAGCGAGAGGTTCACCGGCTTGCCCTCTGCCAATGATTTGACCTCCTCGTAGGCTTCGGCCACCAGCTTCTTCAGGTCCACCAGCTCTGGAGCCGACTTTATCCTTCCTATCCGGGAGTAGTCGAGGAGATCGAGGATCAGCCGGTCCATGTTCTCCGCGATCTTCCCGATCCGTTCAAGATACCTCCTTCCGCCTTCGTCGAGGCTTCCGCCGTAATCCTCCTCCAGGGCCAGGGCGAACCCCCGGATCCCCCGGAGGGGGGCCCTCAGATCGTGGGAGATGGTGTAGGCGAAGCTCTCCAGCTCCCGGTTGAGGGTCTCAAGTTTCTTCTGGTACTCGATGGACTGGGATACGTCTCTGGCGATCGCTATCGTGGCCATGGGATTTCCGTCACTGCTGGCCACGGGGGCGAAGCTGATGGAAGCGGGGAAGGTGGACCCATCCTTCCTCACGCAGGTCATCCGCCTGCGGCCGCCATTTACTTCTCCCTCCAGGAGGTCCGCATCGAAGTCGAGGATGAAATCCTTATAGTGCCTGCCCCGGACGTCGTCCAGACTGAAGCCGAACATGTCGAGGAGGGCCGGGTTTGCGAAGAGGAGGCGATCGTTCTTGCCGAAGATGGCGATTCCGTCGTTGGAGGATTCGATGGCATCCATGAAGAGTAGCATCTGCTCTTCCAGCCACCGGTCGTAAGATATGTCGTGGCCGAAGGCGATCACCCTCTCAATCTCGCCGGTCCTGCTCCGGACGACGCTCCACCCCCACTGGACGGCCATCTGGTCGCCGGTCCGGACGGTGATCGCGGCCTCAGTCTGCTCGGGAGGGTTCCCCTCGAAGATGGACGAGACGGCGGTTCTGAAGGGCTGTCTATCGGCCTGGGCAACGAAGCGATCGAAGAAGTCTGAGCCGGAGGCCTCTTTTGCGGAGACGCCGGTCACCTTCTCTGCGCCTCGGTTGAAGAGGGTGATCCTGCCCAGAGGATCAAGACCCACGATGAAGAGGTCCGCGCCCTCGATGATCCCCCTGGAGAACTCCCGTTCGGAGCGGATCTCTTCCTCCATCTTCGTGTATTCGGTGGTGTCCTGAGCGGTGATCACGACCCCAATTCCGTTCCCTTCGCTGTCCTCAAGCTTTATCCCGCTCCAGGAGATGACCTTCACCTCCCCCGACTTCACCGTCATCCTCGCCCGCCGCCCCTCCAGAGTTCTCCCCATCTCGATCTCGTCGAGCGCCCTGAACAGCTTTGTCCTCTCGCCCCGGTCGGGGAAGAGGACCTTCCAGATCTCCTTATTCCCCATCACCTCCTGGGGGGTATATCCCGAGACCTTCTCCGCGGCCCGGTTCCAGATGAAGATCCTTCTCTTCTTATCCGCCACAAAGATGATGGGGCTTCCGATCTCGACCAGCTTTTCGCTCAGGTCCGCCAGCTGCTTGATATTCTCCTCTACCCGTTTTCTCTCGGTTATGTCGACGATGGTGCCCCTGAGCCCTACGGGTCTTCCCTCCCGGATGATGGGGCGAGAATAGACGATGAGGTGGAAGGTGGTCCCCTCCTTGCGCAAGCCCGTGTACTCGTAGGTGAAGACTCGATCTTGGTGAAGGGTCCTCTGGAAGTTCTTCATCATCTCTTCCCGGTCCTCGTAGGCGAAGACCTGGAAGATGTTGACCCCCTCCTCGAGGTCATGCCGATCGTATCCATAGAGGTCTAAGGCGGTCCCGTTGGCGAAGGTGACCTTGCCGGTGAGGTCGCATTCGAAGATCGGCTGGGGGAGGGTGTCCGCCATCTCTCTGAACCTCTGCTCGCTCTCTGCCAGGGCCATCTCCATCGTCTTCCGTTCCGTTATATCGAAAGCGATTCCTTCAAATTTGGTCGCCGACCCGGCTTCATCGCGGCCGATCGAAACATGGTCGGCGAGCCACCTCACCTCACCTGAACTGGTTAATATTCTGTATTCAAGATAGAAACTGCTGGACCCATCCTGGATTCGTCGATTGACTTCAGAGACCAGATAACCCAGATCGTGGGGGTGAACTACATCTCTGTCGTAAGAAACAGCTCCCGAATAAAAATCCTGGGGGGAGTATCCGAACTGGCTTATGTTGTCGGATACGAACTCGACTCCTCCCCCGGCGGGGGCGCGCTGGACGAATGCCACGGCGGGACTGCGGTTGACGATCCGCTCCAGCTCTCTCCGCTTCTCCGAGGCTTCAAGGATCGCTTCTTCCATCTCTTTTCGCCAGGTGATGTCCTGCATCACCCCCGCCAGGTAGGTGGGACTGCCGTCTTCCTCCCTCTTCACCACCAGCCCCCGATCCTGGACCCATCTGACGGCTCCGTTGGAGACGATTCTGTAGTCAACATCCAGGGAGGGAGTCTTTCCTTCGAAGATATCCCGGAGGGCCGCCTCCACCCCCGGGAGGTCCTGGGGATGGATAGATCTCTTCCACGCCTCTCCATCACTTTTTCCGAGGGGACCAAGCCCGATCATCTTTGCATAACGGAGGTTGCCCAGGACCTCGTCGGTCACCAGGTCCCAGTTCCAGACGGCGAGATCTGCTCCCTCGACGGCCAGCTTGAGCCGTTCTTCGCTCTCCTTCAGAGCCTCTTCTGCCTTCTTCTGCTCGGTCACATCGATCAAAATCCCGTGGAGCCCCTTCAGCTGACCCCCCTCGATCGGCCTCCCGTAGGTTCTGGTGGTGTGAACGATACCCTGTTTATCGATGAACCGCAGCTCCGAGACCTGTGATCTTCCCCCGAGGGCGCTCTCCAGTCGGGTCTTCAGGAGTTCCAGGTCGTCGGGATGGATGAAGAGAGAAATATCCTGGCCGATGATCTCGTCGGCGGAGTACCCGAATATCCTCTCCACGGCGGGGCTTACGTAGGCGATCTTGCCGCTGAGCTCGACGACGTATATTACGCCGTCCACGTTCTCCACCAGGGATCGGTACCTCTCCATCGACCTCCGGAGGGGCTCCGTCTCGGTGCCGAGATGGTCACCGCCTCTCCCGAGTTCGACGGCCCTCCTCCGGATATTCTCCAGATCGGCCAAGAGCTCTTCGAGCTCCAAGGTCCTGGCCTCTTTTGATAAGGCTTCATCCCGAAGGAGGGTTCTTATCCGGCATTGCGCCTTATCGATCTCTTCATCCAGGATTTTAATAGTCATCTCCTCTCCATCTCCACCCGGAAGCCTTCAAAATCTTCCCTGGTCAATCGAACCAACCACACCTTCTCCTGGTCAGCATCTGCGAGCCGGGCATCGCCGAGTCGAATCCTGCAGATCTGGATCTCCATCGCCGAGTCGAAATCTCGCAGATCTGGATCTCCATCCCTGAGTCGAAATTTCGCAGATCTGGATCTCCATCGCCGAGTCGAAATCTCGCAGATCTGGATCTCCATCC
>DAINAQ010000059.1:1491-1845 GCA_036733325.1 Methanothrix sp. | reverse complement strand
TCGCAGATCTGGATCTCCATCGCCGAGTCGAAATCTCGCAGATCTGGATCTCCATTTCGAGGTCCTCTTTATCCTCAGCACGGTCCTCGAAATGGAATGGTCTTGTCTGGATCTCTAACCATGTTATGAGAGGATAAATATAACGATTCGGCATCAGATCGTCCTCCTTCATCTGAGGCGATAAATCGGAAAATTTGGCTCTCGTCTTTGCCGTCCGGAGCGGGGCGAGACTTTGGAGGTGAGCATCCTTGGAGGATAGGATTGCGGCGTCTCGGATAATGGATTGAAGCGTCTCGGAGAATGGATTGAAGCGTCTCGGAGAATGGATTGAAGCGTCTCGGAGAATGGATTGAA
>DAINAQ010000059.1:0-1391 GCA_036733325.1 Methanothrix sp. | reverse complement strand
GCGTCTCGGAGAATGGATTGCAGTTCCCGGCGAATTCGAGTTCTCGGGCAAAGCTTAAAGGAGAAGAACCCGGAATTTGTGGGCATGGAGCCCCTTTCAGAGCTGGTCGAGACCCTGGGAAGCGAGGACTTCTTCGAGAGGCAGAGCGCCGCCTGGAAGCTTGTGGAGGCGGGAGCGAGGGCGGTGGAGCCCCTCCTTGAGGCTCTAGAGAAAGATCCCGATCCTCAGGTGAGGTTCAAGGCGGCCTGGGTCCTGGGAAGGATCGGGGACGCCAAGGCCCTCGGCGCCCTCACCGGAGCCCTTCAGGAGGACGAGGACCCCTCGGTGAGGGAATGGGCGGCCTCGGCTCTGGAGGCGATCGGAGACCGCCGGGCTATCCCCTTCCTTGCCCGGTCCGTCGCCACGGACAGCTCCCGGGAGGTCAGGCTGAGGTCTTCCCTGGCTCTGGTGGCCTTCAGTGCCTCTGAGGCCTTCATGGAGCTCCTGGATGAGCCGGACCTGGAGGCGAGGAGGATGGCGGTGGTGGGGTTGGGCCGACTCCGGGTCGCCGAGGCGAGGGATAAGCTGGCAGCTTTCATCGAGGACGGAGATCCGGAGCTGAGGAGGAGGACGGCCTGGTCCCTCGGAGAGATGAGGAATCCCGAGGCCGTCCCTCTCCTCGGCCCCGCCCTGAAAGATGAAAGCGCCGTGGTCAGGATGACCGTGGCCAAGGCCCTGGCGACCATCGGCGGGGAGGAGGCCTGCCTGATGGCGTCATCCCTCCTGGAGGACGAGGACCCCCGGGTGAGGCTGGCTGCCGTCACCGCCCTGGGGGAGATCGGCCTCGCCGACGCCCTGGACTGGCTGGTGGAGGTCCTCTTCGGCGAGGACGGGGAGGAGATCAGGGCCTGGGCCGCCTGGTCTCTGGGGGAGATAAGCGACCGGCGGGCGATCGAGCCTCTCCAGGAGGCCTGCCTCAGATGTCCACCGGCGGTCCGGGATAAGGCCCTGGACTCTCTGGAGCAGGTCTTCGGGATCGGCAGATCCGATGGGGAGGGCGAGATCTAGATCCGGATTCGAAGATCTCCTTTCCGTCTACCATCCATCGCCCCCGCCCATCCACCATCTATCATCCGTCACCCATCGTCCTTCAACTGTCCATGCCGTCATATCTGATGGTCATTCATTCAAGCTCCTTCTGTCCACCTCATTCTAATCCTGCATGCCGCACATCCTCTTTGGACCCCCCCCCCGCCAGCTTCATCGTCGCTCATCCACCGTCACCTATTTTTCTTTCCGGGTCTCTGGATCTCTGATGAACCCTGAGTCTCTTGCGGCTGAGCTTCGCGGGTTTGTAGGGATAACCCGGAAGAAGGCCATCGGCGATCTCGTCGGCCACTTTCCCGTGGAAT
>DAINAQ010000058.1:0-6618 GCA_036733325.1 Methanothrix sp. | reverse complement strand
AAGAACTTCACTGTGCCAGTAACCATTTCAATTCCTCGTTATTCTGACTAGAAGCCTACGACTATTTAAATGTGCTCCCTTAGGGCCGGAGCTGCGCATTCGTTTGAATTTGAACTGATCTTCCCGTTTATACATTTGACAGACCGTCGTGCACCTCGGTCCGGGACTGGAAGCTTATCCTGGAGATCTCGGTCCGTCAGACTAACCTGAGCCCAAAAAAGGGAGGATCCTGGACGGCTCAGCCGACCAGGGGATGAGCATCGAAGCTTGCGCCGCCGGAGATGTTGAAGCCGAGATCGCAGATGGTATCGTTGTCCTCGTCGGTGCAGTTGAAGGAGCCGTAATAGTTGCCTCGGGACCCGTCGTCCCAGCGGTTCTGGCCTTCGTCGAAGGCGTCAAACTCCGTATTGTTGTAGAGCTTATTGTTGAAGAGGAGGTTGTCGCTGGACCGGAGCAGGCAGATCCCGCGGGAGTTGTTCGCCGCGATGTTGCCGCTCAGGGTGCAGTTTCTCGCTCCTTCCAGGATCATCCCCGGACCGCCGTTCCCCCTGGCCGTGTTGCTTCTGATTGTGGTTTCGTTTGAGACGACCCTGATCCCGGCGTCGCCGGAAGCGTTTCCGGAGTTTGTGACCACGATCGACTCCACCACAGCGCCGTCTGCAGTCACCGTTATGCAGCTGCCGTTCCCGTCAGCATTTATGAGGGGAATGTCGCCGCCGTGCCAATGCTCTCCTCTGAGGACGATCGGCTTTGATAGGTTGATGTTTCCGTGGAAGGTTCCGCTCCTCACCAGGACGGTGTCTCCGGGGCTGGATGCGTTGATCGCCTCCTGGATGCTGAGGTACTGGCAGCCGCAGGCCTGGCACTCGCACACTTTCAGGTCAGCTCCCTGAGCCGTCCCCGCGGCGATGAGGATGACCAGAAGGGCGAGCCTCGATACGTTCATATGTTGTTTTCGGATCATAAATCTCCCTCTGGATTGCTACGACGGTCTTTAGGATTATAAAAGGCTTTTTCGAGATTCCTGCTCCTTCAAGATTCCTGCTCTCAAATGACTCTCGATTAACTATATAACCGCCGGCCCACCTTCGACTACCCGTTATGATGGAGCCCTTCCCCCCCACGACGAGAGAGAGGCTGAAAAGGCAGGGGTATCACCTGGTGGCCCACGGCGCGGTCAAGCCCTGCCTGTGGCTTCGGCGGAGCATCCGCGGTGGCGACCAGTGCTACAAGAACCACTTTTACGGCATCAATAGCCACAGGTGCGTCCAGATGACCCCCACCCTCCTCTGCAACCACCGCTGCCTCCACTGCTGGAGGCCCATCGACGAGATGCCCCGCGATTCAGGGGAGTGGATCGAGCCAGCGGAGCTGTTGGACGGCGTCCTCTTCGAGCAGCAGAGGCTCATCTCCGGCTACGGCGGCGCTCCCGAGACCACGGATCCGGCGAGGCTGGAAGAGGCGAAGAGCCCCGCCCACGTGGCCATATCCCTGATGGGAGAGCCGACCCTCTACCCCATGATCGGAGAGCTGGTGGAGGAGGTCAAGCGCCGCAAAATGACCGCGTTTCTGGTGACCAACGGGACGAAACCCGAGGTGGTCGGAGAGGTCAGGCCCACCCAGCTCTACATCAGCCTCAACGCGCCGGATGAGCAGACCTACCTTAAGGTCTCAAATCCCGTTTCCAACCTCTGGGACCGGTTTTTGGAGAGCCTGGAGAGGATGAAAGAGTCCCCCTCCAGGACGGTGGCGAGGCTCACCCTGGCCCGGAACCTGAACTTGAAAGATCCCGCGGGTTACGCGAAGCTCATCGAGGTGGCGGAGCCGGACTTCGTCGAGGTGAAGGCCTACATGCACCTGGGAAGCTCCAGGAAGAGGCTGGGAAGAGACTCGATGCCCACCCACGACGAGGTGATGGACTTCGCGAAGGAGCTCTCCGGGATCCTGGGCTACCCCCTCAAAGACCACGTCCCCCTGAGCAGGGTGGCCCTCCTATCTCGGGGAAGCGCCCCGGAGCGGATCGAGTTCTGAAAGCGTCGGCAGACACCAGACTTTCTTATTTTCTCAATAAAATAAAAATATTTAATTATTTTGTCGTATCCGCTCTTCACCCCCCTGTCCAACGGGAAAAGTATTTTTAGGCGGGACATCTCAGGGTTGAGTGGTGAAGAGGATAGATGTGGGCGGCGATTCGGGAAGGAAAGGTCTGGGAGGTGAAGATGGATAGGCCCTGTCAGAAGTTAAAAATTTTGCTCATCGAGGACAATCCCGACGACGTCGAGCTTACCTGCAGACTCCTCCGCAGAATCTGCCTGGAACGGGATATCTTTCTCGCAAGAGACGCCGAGGAGGCCCTCAACATCCTGGAGTCCCTTAGCCAGAAGGGCGCCGGCCTTCCCGATCTCATACTCCTGGACATCAAGCTCCCCCGCCTCAGCGGCATGGAGCTTCTGGAGCAGCTGAAGGCCAGCCCCGAGTTTCGGGGCATACCGGTAGTGATGCTGACCGGCTCCATCGTATCCGAGCACATCCAGAAGAGCTACGACCTCGGCGCGGTCACATATCTTCTCAAGCCCATATCCGAGGATGAACTCCTCCAGACCTTGAGCCACGTCTCATGACCGGGATTGATGTTGACATCTTCTGATGACCGGGATCGATGTGGACATCTTCTGATGACCGAGATCGATGTGGACGTGCTATTATGACGTGAATCGATATGGCCATCTTATCATGACGGGGATCGATGTGGCCATCTTCTTTCACCCTCTCGTCCCCTTCATATCGCTTCTCTCTTTCGTCTCTGTTACTCACCCATCACCGTCCCCGACCAGGAGCCCTCCTGCCGCCGCGGAGGCGTGGCCCAGGAGGCCGCCGAAGATGGCGTAGGCGAGGATCATGTAGGCCGGCATCCCTAACAGGTCGGCAGGCGCCGAGTACCACCAGGCCCCGGCGGAGATGGGCAGGTACTCGCAGAGGGGTCCGAGGAGGGCGCCGGCCCCCATCATGGCCAGGGTCGCCTTCTCCCGGAAGACGAGGATCACCGCCGCCGCCAGGATCGCTCCACCCCCCAGGGCGGCGGGAGGGTTCAGGCCCAGAGAGACGAAGACCGCGATCTCCGCCCCCACCCCGGCCAGGGCGACGGCCAGAGTCCTGGGGGACGGGGTGAGGGGAGCCTCCGTCTTCAGAACAGCCCCTGTAATAATCCAGATGGCTGGAGGAAAGCAGGCCCAGCCGAGAAAGTTCCAGGGAGGAACCAGGGGAAGCCCGCCGGTGTCGGCGTAGGTCCAGAGCCCTCCGGCCACGCAGGCCATCTCCGTCAGGGGGCCCAAGATCGTGCCGGTCAGGGCCAAAGCCGCCGCCCTCCTGGCGTCGCCGAGCCTCCAGGCGAGGATGATCGGCGGCGGCACCAGGAGAAGGGCTGCAAGGTATGGCCGGTCCCAGAGGTTGGCGAGGACCAGGGCGCCGTAGGCTGCGAGGATGGCGACTATGGCTATGTCGCCTGCGGCCCCTCTTACCAGGAGCCCCATCTACTCATCTCCCGCCAGATCTCGGACCTTGGCCAGGTTCTCTCTATCGTTCCTCCGATCGTCCACCGGGGTCTCCAGGATGAGGGGGGACCCCCTTATGGCCGGATGGCCCAGGATCCGCCTGAAACCCTCCTCACCGATCTCCCCGAGGCCGATGTGTTCGTGGCGGTCCAGCTTCGATCCCAGGGGGCCTTTGGAGTCGTTGAGATGAACCACCTTCAGCCTGGATAGGCCGATCTCCCGGTCGAAGTTCTCCATCGTCTCTTCCAGCCCCTCCTCCGACCTCAGCTCATATCCCGCCACGAAAGAGTGGCAGGTATCAAAGCAGGCCCCCACCCGGTCGTCCCGGTCCACCCTGCTCATGATCTCCGCCAGATCCTCGAAGGATCCTCCCACGCTGTTTTTGGAGTCGGAGGTGGTCTCCAGAAGGAGGATCACGTCGTTTTCAGAGCCGGAAAGGGCCTCTTCGATCGCCTCGACTGTCCTTCGGAAACCCTCCTCCTTCCCGGAGTCCAGGTGGCTTCCCAGGTGGGTGACCAGGAAGGGTATCCCCAGGACGTCGCACCTTTCCAGCTCCAAGGTCAGGGCTTCCACCGATTTTCTGTACACCTCCTCCTTGGGGGTGGCCAGGTTGGGCAGATAGGGCATGTGGTCGACGGCCGGGTGGATGCCGGAGCGCTTCAGCTTTCTTCGAAACTCCTCGGCCACCTCCTGGGGGATCTCCTTGAACCTCCACCCCCGGGGGTTTCTAGAGAATATCTGGAACGTGTCGCATCCGATCTCTTCGGCCCTATCCACCGCGAGATCTATGGAGCCCGCAATGGAGACGTGCACTCCCGCTTTGACCATTTCAAAAGCCCTCCTTGAACCCTCCAACCCGCAAGATTGATTTGCCCGCCTGATGGATTTGCCACCAGGAGATTCGATCGCCGATACCGATCATAGGACGATCCGATCATCGTACGCTCTGATCACCGCTACGATCCGATCATCGTACGCTCTGATCACTGATACGATCCGATCATCGTACGCTCTGATCGCCGCTACGATCCGATCATCGTACGCTCTGATCACCGCTACGATCCGATCATCGTACGCTGATCACTGATACGATCCGATCATCGTACGCTCTGATCACTGCTACGATCCGATCATCGTACGCTCTGATCACTGCTACGATCCGATCATCGTACGCTCTGATATCGCCGGCTGATTCGTCAACCAATGATTCGATCTGGCTGACTATTTTTTAAATCCGATCCGCCCATCGGCTGTGGATCAGATTTCCCGAATAGTCTATTTTGAGAACCGTTTTATACTTTCCCGAAGAGCCCGGACCAGAGAGGCGGGCTGCCCTTCCGGCCGCCCTCTCCCGGCGCCGATGATGAGAAGAGATCCCTGATTCGATGATGAGCCCTATGAGTCCTGAGGCGTCCGGAACCTCTCGGGTACCATCATCACATTCCTCTGCTCAGGTCCAGTTCGCTTTTGACCGGGCCCATTGGTCCACGTGGTCTATGAGGTTGAACTCGATGATCTTCTTCGCGTCGTTCAGCATCTCCGCCACCTCGCCGATGGTGAACCTGGCGGTGTTGCCGGATCGGTTCACCACCTCTATCTCCTCGTTGAGGTCCGACGCCTTCCCCGAGGCCAGAATCCCCGAGAGGTCCATGCAGGCCTTCTTCAGGTACTCGATGGAGTAGTCGGTCATCGCTTCGCGGTCCTGGAGGTTCTTGTTGACCTCTCTGATGGACCAGCACATGGTTATGACATTCTCGTACATCTTCACCAACCGCCAATTATCTCGCATCTGGATATTTAAGAGCTGTCGTCGTCAAAAATAGTGGGGCTGGTGCGATTCGAACGCACGATCGACGGGTCTCTCCGATACCGAGAGCGATTCTCTCAGTGCTCCAACGGATCATCAACGGCCTCCCCGTCGAGAGGCCTCAGCAGACCCGTTGCTCATCATCAATCATACCGCTGGAGCCCGTCGCCATACCTGACTAGGCCACAGCCCCTCAAAGCGGGCCGAGAGGGATTTGAACCCCCGACCTAAAGGTTAAGAGCCTTTCGCTCTGCCTGACTAAGCTACCGGCCCGGACTTTCCATATACGATGCTGGTTAAATACGTTTCGGCCTTGAAGAGAGTTGGCCGCCGCGGGCGGCCCATCTCCCAGAGCCGTTTTTTGGCTCGTCGAACCCTCAGATCGTATTGATGTACCTCTCGACCTCCCAGGGGTGGACCTGGTAGTTGTACATCTGCCACTCCAGAGAACCTAGCCTGCTGAAGTTGGCGTAGACGTGCTCGCCCAGGGCGTCCCTGACGACCCGGTCCTCCTCCAGATAGTCCAGAGCCTCCCGGAGGTTGGAGGGGAGGGTCCTGATCCCGAGCCGATCCCGCTCCTCTTCAGAGAGGTCGTAGATGTTCAAGTCCACGGGGTCGCCGGGGTCGATCTTCCTTTTAACCCCGTCCAGCCCCGCCGCCAGGATCGCGGCGAAGCCCAGGTAGGGGCTGCAGGAGGGGTCCGGCGACCGGAACTCGAGCCTGGTGCTGAGGCCTCTGCCGCTGGGAACCCTGATCAGTGAAGACCTGTTGGGGCCCGACCATCCGATGTAGACGGGAGCCTCAAATCCGGAGACCAGCCGCTTGTAGGAGTTGACCAGGGGGTTGGTGATGGCGGTTATGGCGGGAGCGTGCTCCAGAAGCCCTCCTACGAAGTATCGGGCCAGGTCTGAGAGCTGCATCTTCGCCTCGGGATCGAAGAAGGAGTTCTGGTCACCCTTGAAGAGGGAGATGTTGACGTGCATCCCGGAGCCTGCCGCGCCGAAGATGGGCTTGGGCATGAAGGTGGCGGCAAGCCCGTTCTTCATGGCGATGGTCCTGGTGACGTACTTGAAGGTGACCACGTTGTCTGCGGTCTTCAGGGCCTCGCCGTAGGTGAAGTCGATCTCGTGCTGCCCCTTTGCCACCTCGTGGTGAGAGGCCTCGATGTTGAACCCCATCTCGGTCAGAGCCAGGACGATCTCCCGTCTTATGTCCTCGGCCAGGTCCACGGGGCCGAAGTCGAAGTAGCCGGCGAAGTCG
>DAINAQ010000057.1:0-6665 GCA_036733325.1 Methanothrix sp. | reverse complement strand
TTGTCGTCTTTGTTGGGCCGAACCCTCTTCTCCCGGGCAGAAAAGAGCTTCTTGCGGGCGACATCCAGCCTCTCTCTCAGCTCGGACTCCGGGATCCCCAGATCCCGGGCGTGATCCCCCATCAGCCTCCTGGAATGGAGGACGTTCTTTCCGGTGAGCCGGCCCGTGGCCTCCTCCGTGTAGTTTCCTTCCGCCCGGACCTGGAAGACCTTCGCCACCAGATCCGCCTCCTCCGCCTCGAGAACCTCTCTTATCTCATTCTGGGTCCAGAGGTAGAACTTCCCCTCCTCCCCCTCGCTGTCGGCGTCCTCTGCGGAGAAAAAGCCCCCTTCGGGGGCGGCCAGATCCCTGAGGACGTAGGCGAAGACCTCCTCTGCTATTCGGGCGTAATCCGCCTTTCCCGATGCCTGGGCCGCCTCCAGGCAGGCCAGGGAGATCATGGCCTGGTCGTAGAGCATCTTCTCGAAGTGGGGGAGAAGCCAGGTCGCATCGGTGGAGTAGCGGTGAAAGCCGAATCCGAGATGATCGAATATCCCGCCCCTCCTCATGGAGTTGAGGGTGATCTCGGTCATGGCCAGGCCGCCGGGGTCGCCGGCCCTCCTCCAGTGACGGAGGAGGAAGAGGAAGGTGGTGGGCGAGGGGAACTTCGGCGCGCCCCCAAACCCGCCGTTGGCGGCGTCGAAGCGGGCGGCGAGGTTCTGGTATGCCGATCTGATCGCCGACTCGTCCAGCCTCATCCCCGGAATCTCCGGAGGCGGCTCGTTGAGGGCGGCGGTTATCTCCTCCGAGGATTTGAGAAGCTCGTCTCTTTCGTTCCTCCAGAGGAGCCCGATCCGGGGGATGAGGTCCAGCATCCCGATCCTCCCGTACCCGGACTCCTTGGGGATGTAGGTGGCCGCGAAGAAGGGCTTCTGGTCGGGGGTCAAGATGACGTTGAGGGGCCAGCCACCTTTTCCGGTCATCATCGAGGCCACGGCCATGTACACCGCGTCCAGATCCGGCCGCTCCTCCCGGTCCACCTTGATGCAGACGAAGGTGGCGTTCAAGAGCCGCGCCACATCCTGGTCCTCGAAGGACTCCCGGGCCATGACGTGGCACCAGTGGCAGGTGGAGTAGCCTATGGATAGAAAGATGGGCTTATCCTCCTCCCTCGCCTTCCTGAAGGCCTCCTCACCCCAGGGGCGCCAGTCCACGGGGTTCTCCGCATGCTGGAGGAGGTAGGGGCTCACTTCAAAGGCCAGTCGGTTCTTCTTATTCTCCTTCTTCCTTTCCATGGAAATCACCCGGTCGGTTTCAGATATTGCCGGCGGAGGTCTCGATCGATGACCTCCTCGACCACGGTTTCTTTTCGGCCCCCTCCTTCTCTTCAGCCTCCGCCTCGTCGGCGGGATGGCCGTCCTCCTCTTTTGCCCCGACCTCATTGGAGGGGTCTCTTTCCCCTTCGCCCTCGCCTCCGTCCGCCGCCAGGCGGCCCCAGAGGACCTCTCCGGGCCTTCCCCACCGTCCGGCCTCGACCACCGTCCCCGGATAGATGAGCGTCCCCACGCCGGTCTTCACCCCCTCGCCGAGGATGGCCCCCAAGGTCCTCCGACCGGTCTCGGCCCTCTTCCCCGCGTCGTAAGACATTACCGCCGATCCGTCGTGGCGCCTGTTGGCGACGATCGTCCCCACCCCCAGGCTGCATCCGGGGCCGATGACGCTGTCACCGACGTAGCAGAGGTGGGATACCTCCGTCCCCTCCATGATCACGCTCCTCTCGATCACCGCGCCGTTCCCGATCCGGACGCCGTCTCCCATCGACGACGGCCCTGTGATGAGGGAGTTGGGGCCGATCTCGCAGCCCTCCCCCACCACCACCGGCCCTTTCAGGTAGGAGCCGGACCTTATCGCCGTCCCTTTGCCCACGGCCACCTCCCCGGAGAGGATCGCCCCTCCTTCCACCTCGCCGAGGACCCCCCGGGCGTCCGGGGAGACGGTCTCGTTCGCTTCCAGGAGATCCCAGGGAAGGGCGATCTCGATGAAGCTCTCAACCTCCACCACCCGGATCTGGACCCCGTGGGCCAGAAGGCAAAGCAGCCCTTCCATCAGATCCAGCTCCCGGCTCCCCTCCCCCTGAGACGGAGGGACCGCTCGGAGGGCGTCGAAGATCCTTCGGTCGAGGAGGGAGATTCCTGCGAAGATCAGGGCGGACGAGGGGGCCCTCCCCTTCTCGTCCACGGTTTTTAGAAAACCATCCTCGATCTTCAAGATCCTGTCCCGATCCGGGTCGGGGGCTTCGACCCGGGCCGCCGCCACGGCGATCCCCTCGCTCTCTCCCATCCTCTTCAGGGAGGCGGCGTCGATGAGGACGTCGGCGTTCGCTGCCAGAAACCGCTCCTGGGCCAATACCTCGGCAGAAAGGAGGGCGTGACCGGTCCCCAGCCTCCCCTCCTGGACGGCGTACTCGATCTCGACTCCGAGAGCGTCGCCGTCACCGAAGTGGTCGGTGATCTTCTCTTTTTTACGACCTACGACCACGACGAACTTCTCTGCCCCCGCCTCCTTCAGCCTCTCCAGGATCTCTCCCAGGAGGGGCTTTCCTCCGACGGGGAGCATCGATTTGGGTAGGGTTGCGGTGAGGGGGAGCATCCTCTCCCCCTCCCCTGCCGCGAGAACTATGGCCTGCCTCACTCTATCTCGTCTCCGTCAACTTCCTTCTTTTCCCTGGTATATCCTCAGAGCCTCTTCTGCGCCCGCGTCGTCCAGGGTGATGGCGCTGATGGCGTCGCACATCCTCACCGCCTCCTCGAGGTCCTTCTGATGGATGTTCCTCCCGGTGGCGTTGCCGGCCGCGCCGCTGACGTGGATCTGGTCGAATAGCTCCTGGAAGAACGATGCCGGGTCGCGGCTGGCTCCCCCGGCGCAGACCACCTTGGTCCTGCCGGCGGCGGCCACCGCCTCCTTGAAGATCTCCTCGGACCTCGCCCCCTCCTCTCTTGGGTAGTTGACCTTGACGAAGTCCGACCCCAGGGCCGCGGCGACCCCCGTCGCCCCCGCGATCAGCTGGGGGTCCTTCTCGTCTTTGACCGCTTTGCCTCGGGGATAGATCCAGAGGACGGTGACCAGGCCCTTCCGATGGGCCTGATAGACGATCTGAGCCGCCTCCCGGAGCATCTGTGCCTCGTGCTCGCTTCCCAGATAGATGGTGTAGCCCACCCCCAGAAGGTCGAGGCCGCTGCCCTCGGCGAACTCTGCCGCCTGGTCCACCTCGACCAATTGGCGACTGACGGGGTCCATCTGGTCGGTCTTGACCAGGTCGGTCTTGGAGTTCAACTTGACCAGGTAGGGGACTTCTGGATAGTCCATCCCGTACCTGGCGATGAGCCCCAGCTGGGCTGCGAAGACCCCGATCCTCCCCCGGTTCGCGATCCGAAAGAGGTGCTCGGGGTCGGCGTCCTGGGGGCTGATCTTGGGGCCGCAGAAGTCCCGGTTCAGATGCTCTACCTTCTGGTCGCCGGCAAAGAGCATCAGCCGGCCGCTCTCCTTTGTGATCTTGAGGTAGCTCTCGAGGTACTTTCCCCGCATCCGGGGCGGAACGTCCAGAGGCACCAGAACGTCTTCAGATCCGATTTTGACGGTCACCATCCTCCCTCCTTTCACTCCTCCGAGATGATCTCAAGCCTCACCTGAGGCGCGAGCTTCTCCACGTCCTCTTTCGTGGCCAGGGCGGTCCCCCGCCGCAGGGTCGTCGCCGTCCCGGCGGCGGTGGCCAGGATCAGGGACTCTTTGAGGTCCCTCCCCGAGACCCGGCCGTAGATGAATCCCGCCACCGAGGAGTCTCCCGCCCCGATGGTGTTCACCACCTCCACCGAAGGGGGCACCGCCTGGTAGGCCTCGCCCTCGGAGACGAGGAGGATCCCCCTGGGCCCCATGGAGACCAGGACGATCTCGACCCCCTTTCTGTTTATCTCGCGGGCCGCCTCCAGGATCTCGCCCCTCTTCTCCAGCTTTCTTCCCACCAGGGCCGAGAGCTCGTGGATGTTGGGCTTGATCACGTCGGGCTTCCCGCCGATTCCGATCTTCAGGGCCTCCCGATCGACGTCCAGGATCACCTTCGCCCCCCGGAGCCGGGCGGTCTCGATGATCTTTCGATAGATCTCGGGGTGGGCTCTCGGCGGAAGGCTCCCTCCGATGCTCACAAACTCGGGTTCCTCCAGCCTCCTGACCACGTCGGTGATCTCCAGAATTTCGAAGGGCTTCACCTCGGGGCCGGAGGAGTTGAGGATGATCTGCCTGCCGGTGACCAGCTCGTGGATGACGATGTTGATCCTGGTCTCCCCGGAGACGGGGATGAAGCTGCACTGGGTTCCGTCCCTGGTCAGCTGGGCCTCCAGCTGCCGGCCGGCAAAGCCCGCCAAAAAGCCGAGGGCTCTGTTCTCAACGCCCAGGGCCGTCAGGACCTTGGAGACGTCGATCCCCTTCCCTCCGGCGTAGCTCTCCTCCCGGATGATCCGGTTTGATACGTCCTCTCTGATCTGGTTGATCCAGAGGGTTCGGTCCAGGGCTGGATTTAGGGTTATGGTATAGATCAATCATGACACCGCCGTATCTGGGTTAAGCTGCGAAATTTTTGGCCGCCGATTCGGAGAGTTGGGGCAATGGGATGCATTCGGAAACGGTCTCGCTGAAACGGTCTCGCTGGATCCTCTGCTGTATCCGCCATCTGCCACCACCTCTCCGATTACGGTAAATTTCCATCATCATATCGATCGTCTGGGGATCGACCCCTTCCGTTCTTGGGCTTCGTCCTTGGGCCACGCCCCCCCCGATCTCCGCTTCGGCCTCGCCAATCGATCCTGCTATCGACTCCAGAGCGTCAGAGGTTGCTGAGGGCTCCAAATCTCAATCTCGATCTTTCAGGTCAGGTAGTCCTGATGGGCAAAACGGGATGGTCGGCTTCGACGATCAGAATGATCTAAAATTAGTTCGCATAATTATTAATCATTTCTCGTCAGAGATCCGAGAGGTACGGGGGATGGCGGAGAACGGGCGAGTTCGAGGGAGAATGTACTTCAAGACGCGGCTGCCTGACGGATAAAGCGCGATTTTGACGGAAAAGAGGTTGATGGGAGGGTTGGCCCCCCCCGCGGTTTCTGATCTTCACCCCGCCCCATCAGCAGAATTTGTCAGGATATGCTTATTCAGCATCCTCGAACCTCTCCTCCAGGGTCTTGAGGACGGAGGGGAGGGTGGTGTACTCCATGTCCTCCATGGGGAGGCGATGGGGCTCGAAGGGGCCGTGCCTTCTCATGTACTCGGTGACCTCCTGGACCCTCCGTCTGGTGAGGTCGAAGGCGGGGTCGCGGAAGAGGTCGACGGGGCCGATGAGCATCCCCCTGGCGATCTGGAACCCCGCAGCTATGACCCGGGGGGGACCGTCGAACCGTGTGCAGCAGGCGTCCTCAAAGGCGCAGGGCATCAGGGGGCCGTTGTGGCTCCCCCTCATCCAGCCGCTGACCAGGTGGCCCAGGGAGAAGGGCTCCAGGACCTCCCCCAGGGCGGGAAGCCCCGACTGGGCCCTCACCAGGGCCACGGGGTCGTCTTTGCCGACGTAGGTTCCCGCGGTCTGGTAGAGCTTTTCGGTGCTGATGACCGCGGCGGGCTCATCTTTGGGGAGCTTTCCCGGCTTGGGGTAGACCCGCTTGATGACGTACCTGCTCTTGGCCCCGATGAGGGCCAGCATGTCGTACATCTCCTCCGGGGACTCCATCATCACCTTCTTGTGCTCCATGATGTCCCAGACCTCGAAGACGAACCCCTGGTGGATGTTGGGGTCGATGACCAGGCCGGCGGTGTTGAAGGGGTCGGCAAATATCCGAAATATGGGCAGGTTGAAGGCCCCGGGCTCGGTCTTGTCCATCATGAAGGCGACCACCGGCTCGGCTGCCCGCTCGGTGAACTCCATCTCCGCGACCCCCGGCCCCATCCCCTTGATGTTGCCACAGAAGGCGTCGCAGAGGAGGTCCTGGCCTGCGCCGTAGAGCTTCAGCTCCTCAGCCTTCTCTGTAGCCTTGCACATGACATCCCAGGCGAGGCCGTGGATCTCGGCGTTGTCCTCTCCCAGAAGGTGGGTCATCATCAGCTGGAGGTCGTCGCCGACGGACATCACCTTGAAGTCTATGATCTCTCCCTTGGCCTTCTCCTGGGCCAGGACCGATTCTGCAACCTCTTTCAGTGCGGGGTGAACGGTGGCGTGTCCGGGCCATCCGCCGACGTCTGCTTTGATTAAGCTGATAGTGATTTTGGTCATTTCCAATCCCCTCTGTCCGGTCGACCCCTCGAATCGAAATCGGCGGTTGCGAGGATAATCCCGCCCCTGGCCGACGACCGAAGGGTGAGCGTTGATTCGGATCGTTGCCAACCGGCCGTGGTGATTCTATTGCATCACGCTGTACTTTCAGCCTTTTACCTGTTACGGTTCCGTTTTTTGAATTCTCCGTGCTCAGAGGGGTTTTCATCTTTTTGCTCAGAGGGAGCCGCTGCGGTGATATGGTCTTTTTCGGCCCCGGGTCGGGATAATGCCGGGAGAAAGAGAGCTTTATTACAGGAGAGAGCCATCGATGATCTTGAGGAGCGTTCGAGGTTATGGAAGTCATAGCAAAATATCGCGTCGAGACCGACCTTCC
>DAINAQ010000056.1:0-6671 GCA_036733325.1 Methanothrix sp. | reverse complement strand
TGTTCGACGAGAACCTCCTGGACACCCAGGGGATCACCGAACAGATCAAACAATCAGTGAGAGTTGAGGAGATCACCCACATCGGGCCGGACAAGCTTCCCGCAGGCCCCAACGTCCTCGACTCCGACGCCATCCTGGTGGTGGAGGGGAGGGCGGACGTCCTGAACCTCCTCCGCTACGGGATTAAGAACGCCGTCGCCGTGGGCGGAACCAACGTCCCTCCCACCATCGCGGAGCTCTGCAGCAAGAAGGTGGTGACCGCCTTCACCGACGGGGACCGGGGCGGGGAGCTGATCGTGAAGGAGCTCCTCCAGGTGGCGGACATCGATTACGTCGCCAGGGCCCCCGAGGGGAAGTGCGTCGAGGACATGTCCCAGAAGGAGATCGTGAGAGCCCTCCGCCAGAAGATCCCCGTAGAACAGGTCCTGGACTTCTACAAGATCAAGCCCCTATCGAAGAAGCAGCGGCGCGACCTGACCACCAGAAGAAAGAGCCTCATCAGGGAGAGGCCGGTGCGGATCAGCAGAGGGGCGGAGAGGTCCTCCGAAGCCGCCCCCACCATCCAGATTCACGAGCCTGAGCTGGAGTTCGAGGCCGAGGCGGAGCCGATGGTTGAAGAGGAGCCGGAGGTCGTCGAGGAGACGGCCCAGTGGTTCGTCCCCCATCTCGAAGCCCTGAACGGCACCCTCTCTGCCCGCCTCTTCGACCGGAACCAGAACCTGATCCGGGAGGTCGCGGTGAGGGATCTGGCCAAAGAGCTGAAGGAATCGAACGGAGACGTGGCGGGGGTCATCTTCGACGGCGTGGTCACCCAGCGGATCCTGGACATAGCCGCGGACAAGAACCTGGAGTATCTGATCGGGGCGAAGCTCGGCAACATCGTCAAAAGCCCCCTCTGCGTCAAGGTGATGACCGGATAAGCCGACGGGCCGGGATCGGAGAACTTTTCCTTTTTTCATCCATCCCCACCTTCACCAGCCTGCCCCTCCTCCGGACCTCTCCCGGGGGGGAGGTCAGCTCTTCTGTCAGATCCATCGAGCCGGAGAGATCCTGGCCCGGATGTGCATCCTTTTATTCTATGGCGCCTCTAACCCCGGCCATCATGGAGTTCAAGCAATGCATCGTCGTCCGCGAAGACCTGAAGCTCTCTTCGGGCAAACTGGCGGTTCAGGTGGCTCACGCGGCGATCCTGGCCATGGAACGGGCGGATAAAAGGCTGATCAGGGACTGGAAGGAGGAGGGGCAGAGGAAGATAGTGCTCAAGGTTCCCGCCCTCCAGGATATCTTCAGGCTGAGGGAGGAGGCGGAGCGGGCCGGGGTCGCCTCCGCCATAGTGATCGACGCTGGCCTCACCGAGATTCCCCCCGGAACGGTCACCGCTCTCGGCCTTGGGCCGGCCCCGGCGGCCATGCTGGACAGAATCACCGGAGACCTGAAGCTGGTCTGAGGTCGGAGGAGATCGAGGATGATGGAGGCCCAAAATTTCGATCGATCTATTGGGATGGAGCTTTACGCCACCGGCTCTCCCGGATGCGGAGGGCTGCTCCGGACCAAAAGCGAGGACTTCGTGGTGGAGGAGATCGCCCTCGACCAGAGCTACGAGGGGGGGCGCTACCTCATCGTCGAGGTGGAGAAGACGGGCTGGGAGTCCCATCACCTGGTCAGAGACCTCTCCCGCCAGCTCAAGATCAGCCAGAAGAGGTTCTCCTGGGCCGGGACCAAGGACAAGAACGCCGTTACCCGGCAGAGGATGAGCATCTCCGGCCTCGATGAGCAGGAGCTATCTCGGGCGAGCCTCCCCGGGGTCAAGATCCGGGTCCTGGGAAGGTCCAACCGGGCCGTGGCCCTGGGCGACCTTCGCGGAAATCGGTTCTCGATCCGGATCAGGGAGATTCCCCTGGAAGAGGACGAGGCGGCCCGCCGCCTGGAGGCCGTAACCGGAGAGATCCGAATCCTCGGCGGCCTTCCCAACTACTTCGGGGTGCAGAGGTTCGGGGAGGTGAGGCCGGTGACCCACCTGGTCGGCGAGTCCCTGGTGAGGGGCGACCCGGAGAGGGCGGCCATGACCTACCTCGCCCTCCCCTTCCCCGGCGAGCCGGAGACGACGCGGTCGGCGAGGGAGAGGCTCCTGGCCGACCGGGACTTCGGCCAGGCCCTCAGAGAGTATCCCTTTCGCCTCCGCTACGAGAGGGCGATGATCAGCCGCCTGATGGAGGGGAGCGACTGGGCCACCTCCTTCGACGTCCTGGCAAAAAACCTCAAGCGGCTCTTCGTCCACGCCTACCAGTCCCTCCTCTTCAACCGGATCCTCTCCCGGAGGATGAGGGCGGGGCTCCCTCTGGACCGGGCGATGGAGGGAGACGTGGTCTGCTTCTCCAAGGACGGACTTCCCGACCCCGACAGGACCCAGGCCGTCGACGGATCGAACCTCGCCGCGATCAACAGGCTGGCCGAGAGGGGAAGGGCCTTCGTCACCCTTCCCCTCATGGGATACGAGTCGGAGTTTGCTGAGGGGGTCCCAGGCGAGATGGAGAGGTCGGTCCTGGAGGAGGAGGGGATCGAGCTATCCGATTTCAGGGTCCCGGCGAATCCGGACCTCGGCTCGCCGGGGAACCGGAGGGCGGCTCTCCTCAGGGTTGATCCCGTCGTGATGGTCGAGGAAGGAGGCTCTGCCCTCCTCAATTTCGACCTTCCGGCAGGCTCTTACGCCACCGTCGTCCTCAGGGAGTACATGAAGAGCCCGGAGGTCCAAATCTCGGAAGGTGAGAACAGGCTATCGCCAATGTTGTCCTGAGGGAGGATGTTGAGAGTGAGGCGATGGACGAAGCCGGGGAATATGAGCCCGGGAGGCGGGCGTGCGGCGTATATCCGCCCCCGTGATCATGCCCATGATCATGCTCATTATCATACTCATGATTACGCTCATGATTGCTCATGATCAGAGATCTTATAGTTCAGGTTCCGTATCCTGTAAACTGATGATGTGCTTGCATACGTTCGAGGTGTTCATCCGTGCTCAGTCTTGACGATCCCTATGCCGTGGTCTACAGACAGATCCACGCCGTATCAAGCCCCGACGGCGGCGCCGTGGAGATCCTGGAGAGGTCCTCCTGCATCGGAGGCGGGGCCTGGTCCCTTTACCATTATTCCAGGGGCCCCCTGGTGATGGAATCCCGGTCGGTGGGGGAGTGGTTTCGGTACCTGGTGAGGACGGGGAAGGCGGACCTGGACCTCGCCTCCTCCAAAAGGTCGGCGGGGATCGAGTCCGTCCTGGTCGGAGACGACGAGGTGGAGATCACCTACGCCGGCCTGGGCGGTGGCGGGGTGGGGGCGACGATCTCGCGGTCGAGGGCCGGGGACGTCCTCAGGTCCAATGTATCCGAGTCGGGCGGGGGGAAGGTGGGTCGGGGTACCATAGTCCTTCCCCGGCGGGAGAGGATCGTCATCGGGGTCGACGACACCGACTCCAAGACCGAAGGGGCCACCTGGTCTCTGGTCCACAACATCTCCCTCAAGGTCGACCGGCCCGAGGCGAGGTACGTATCCCACGCTCTGGTCCAGCTCTTCCCCGTCCCCACCAAGACCCAAAACTGCGTATCCACGGTGGTGGAGTTCGCCGCCCTCCCCGGCAGAGCCGAAGGCATGCTGGCCGACTTCAAGGATCTCCTGGAACGGTACAGCGTCTCAGAGAACACCGGGATGGCCGTCTTCAGAGGGTTTGACCCCTCTCCCCTGATGGACTACTCCCGCTCCTGCAGGAGGCAGCGGATACCCTACCAGCTGGCCCTCGATACGGCGAGAGATACCGGAACGGAGATCGTCTTAGACGGCCAGGGGCTGATAGGGGCTCTGGCGGCGATCCCCTTCTGCGCGAGGCCCTTCGAGTCGGTGAGGCCCGAGGTCTGAAGAGGCGGATATTATGAAGAGCGGGCCGACTGGAGTGGACGCGTTGGGAGAGGCCCTCACCGACCTCAGGATCGATCTTCGGATCTACGTTCCCGGCTACCCCATAACCGAGGCCGTCCCCGCTCTGGGAAGGGGGGCTCAGATGGCCGCAAACGAGAAGGTGGCCCTGGAGGTGGCCCTGGGGGCTTCCGCCACAGGAAGACGATCCATGGTCCTGGTGAAGCATCTGGGGGCAAATCTCCTCTCCGACCCCCTCTCCATCGCCCCCACCCACGCCATCGGAGCGGGGCTGGTGGTCCTGGTGGGCGAGGACGTGGGGCCGAAAGGGTCTCAGGCGGAGGCGGACGTCAGAAACTACGGCCCCCTCTGCGAGATCCCCGTCCTGGACCCGGCGTGCCCCGGCCTTCTCGGCCCTGCCCTCAAAGAGGCCTACACCCTCTCCGAGAGGATCAGGGGACCGGTGATGGTCAGGACCACCTTCGAGTTCAAAGAGGCGGTCAATGAGACGATCAAAAAAGCGGATGTCCCGGCTTTTGGCCCGTTTCCGGGAGGCGCTGACGAGAAGGACGAAGACACTTTCGCGACTTTCGACCGTTCGATCTGGGACCTGACGGCGAAGGGGCGACACATGAGGTACAGAGGCGAGGCGCTGCCGGCGATGAGGTCCGCCTCCAGCGAATCTTCACTGAACTTCTTCAGGGATGGCTCAGGCAAAATCGGGATCATAGCCTCGGGAAGGCCGGGAAGCCTGGCCCTGAAACTGACCTCGACACCTCCCCTGCTGGTGGTGGGGTACTCCCATCCCCTCCCCTGGGAGATGATCCAGGATTTCGTCCGCAAACATGACTCGATCCTGGTGGCGGAGGAGCCTGCCCCCTTCATCGAGGCCCGCCTCCATCTCTGCGAGAACGTCTTGGGAAAGATGACCGGCCACCTCCCCTGGGGAAAGATGGAGGGCTCGGATCTGGAACGTGCCCTGGATCTGATCGCCTCGGGCAAAGAGCCAGGTCCCGCCCCCTCGCCCCAGAGGTTCGTGGATCGTCTCAACTCCAGGAACGTCTGCGATGACTGCCCTTTCCGGCCGGTCTACCAGGCGGTCGGCGGCCTCTCGGTCCCGGTGGCGGGAGACGCCGGGTGCAGCATCCGGGCGGTCCGGCCGCCCCTGGAGGCGGTGGACGTCGTCTACGGCCTGGGCTCCTCGGTGGCGGTGGCCTCCGGATTCAGCAGAAAGGGGGTGGCCCTGGTGGGGGACTACGCCCTGGCCCACTCCGGCCTTTTGGGGCTGATCGACGCCGCGAATAACAGAAGAGAGGTGCTGGTGGTCCTCCTCAACAACGGCGTGGCGGCGATGACCGGAGGCCAGCCTGTCCCCGACATCACCCGGGTCCTGGAGGCGATCGTTCCGGACCTGAGGACGATCGACCTTCCAGCGAGCCGGGAGGAGATCGAAGAGGTCCTCGAAGATGAGCTGGCAAAGCCAGGGATCTCCCTGGTGGTGGCGAGAGGGGCATGCCCGAGATACGATCCCGCAACCTGATCTCTTGATGACGATCAGACCCTCAGAGCACGATCTCCGTCCCCACGCTGTTCTCGACGAACCGGTCGGGAAACTCCGCCGCCAGGGCCGAGGCGGCGGCAAATCCGGTGCAGTGAGACGGGGCCAGGATCTCCAGGTCGAGGGCTCGGAGCGCCTCCATGGTCCTGGGAAGCTTATCCATTCCGCCGAAGCCGAGATGGGTCCCTCCGGCGACCCCCACGATCCTCTCGACTCCGGTCACCTCCCTCGCGAAGAGGAGGGTGTTGATCATCCCCGAGTGGGCGCACCCCAGAAGGACGAAGATCCCCCGCTTCAAGACCATCACCAGCGCCTGATCGTCCCTGATGGGATCGACGACCACCTCGCCCTCCTCCGAGAGGACGACCAGATCCTCGCTGGCCCCCTCGAAATCGGTGATCCTCGGGACCTGGCCGGTGATCCAGAGGCCGGGGACGATCTCCCGCGGCGCCCTGGAAAGCTCGAACTTCGCCCCCAACTCCTCCAGCCCCTCTCTCTGGAAGGGGATCCCGATCTGCCTCAGGGCCCCGCCTCTGCGGGAGTACCTTGAGGCGAAGACGTCGGGATGGGCGAGTACGGGAACGGGACCGGTCCTCTCAAGAACGCTGGCCAGGCCTCCGGTGTGGTCGTAGTGGCCGTGGCTGAGGACGATGGGAAGGCCCTCCAGGTCCAGCCCCAGCACTTCGGCGTTGTGGACGGCGGTCGTGGTCTGGCCGGCGTCGAATATCACCCTGTAGTCTCCGAACTCCAGGTAGACCGAAAAACCGTGCTCTGCCAGGACCTCCCGTCTCAGCCCCGCCGAGTTCTCGGTGAGGGTGACGAGCCTTAGATTTCGGTTCAGCTTTCAGACCCCCAGATCGTAAATCGTTTCAGACCCCAGATCGCAATCGTCTCATTCAGAAACCACTTCAGGCATTGAGGCATCATCTCAGCTCTTCCAGAAGTCGGGTATCAGCAGAACCAGGACGGTCAGGATCTCCAGCCTCCCTATCCACATGCAGACGACCAGGACTAGCTTGCCCAGGCCGGGAACCTGGGAGTAGTTGTCCGTCGGACCGAAGCGGTTGAATCCGGGGCCGACGTTCCCCAGGGTCGTAGCCACGGCGGAGGCGGCGCTGATCATGTCCACATTGCCCCCGTCGCCGGACCCCAAGAAGACCGGCTCCTCCGACCTTGTGTAGACCTCCGAGAGGTTCAAAGGCCTCCTGTC
>DAINAQ010000055.1:0-6830 GCA_036733325.1 Methanothrix sp. | reverse complement strand
ACCTGACCGTCGAAGAGCTGGAGGGGATGACCCTGGCTCAGATCGAGGATCTGAGGCAGCAGAAGATCAACCAATTGAACAACATGACCATCTCCGAGATTGAGGAGATGAACGAGCAGAAGAGGGCAGAGATGGATAACCTGACCATCGCCGAGCTGAGAGAGAGGATGGAGGTCTGCGAGATCCTCAACCTCGGTCCCGGCTGTGCGGGATGCCCTCAGGGCTGCTGTGGCGACTTCGGGATGGGTGGGGGCCCATACTGCTGCACACTTGATGGCCAGGGGTGCCAAAAAAACTATTGTGCAGTACCCGGAGCCGGCATGCAAAAGGGTAGGGGAGCGTCAGACGGTCAGATGAACGGGCCTGTCTCCGGCGGAGCAAGGTGAGCTGGAGGAGACCCGGAAACAGAATAACCCTCATCGAACTCGGGGTTGGATTGGGTTTTGAGAGGCTCTTGGCCCGGAGCCCGACGCCCGACTCGAAGGGGACAACCGCACCAGAACCTTTCGTCTCCGGTTCGTGAACCCTGACCGGTCCACGACCCGGGGACCTATGGTGACATAGATGATGAAAGAGATGACAATTCCTGAACGGGTGATAGGCTCGGCGGCCTCACCGATCAAGACCATCTGCGTCAAGAGTGGCTTTGCCCTGGGACCGGCAGGTTCGTTATTGAAGTCGGCCCGTCCCCTCAGGATAGAGATCGAAGGGCTGAGGCTTCTCTCTCCCGCCCAGATCAAAGATCTCCTCAACTCCAGAAGGTCCATCGAGGAGATCAAGATGCTGATCGAGGAGGAGGTGAACCCCTCCTTCATCTACCGGGGGCAGATGATCATCGACAGAGAGCAATTCTGGCTGGTGGACGTGGATTATCGATCTGAGGATTCCGGGACCGTTCTGAAGGCCGACCTAGCAGAGGTTCGACGGGGCCGCGAAGGCTTCTGGTCCTCCGAAGCCGCAGGTGAGGTCATCGGGCGGATCGAGACCAAAGAGACGACAGAGGGCGTTGGGGATGCCGCAGGAACCCTGCTGATCAGGGAGGGGATCCTGAGCGGCAGGTATAAGGTCCATCTGAGCACCCCTCCTGGGGACTGATTCTCTTGAAGATGGTGAAGATCTCAATGGTCCTGGCGATGATGGCGTCCATCATGATCATACCCCTCTCCTCCTCCTCGGAGGTGAGCCTGCCCCCGGCGGATGGGTCCATTCCGGGGACCGGCCTGGAGATCCTTCCCGAACCCTTCCCGAATGAAGGGGGAGGGGCGAGACCTCACCCCGGCCCTGGGGCCGATGGCGACAATCGACCCCCGGGCGGTCCCTTTCGAGCCGAGGGGGTGGCCCTGGAGAGGGGCGAGACCTACTTCCTCCACATCTGGCTGATCGATACCAAACGGATCCCTCCCGCCCTGGCCAGAGATATGCTCAGGGAGAACAGGAGCCTAGATGAGATTAGGGAGGAGATCTCCGTCTCCCAGGGGACGAACACCACCCGGGGGGGGATGATCCTGGGGGAGAACCGGTTCATCCTGGTGGAGATCGACCAGACCGCAGAGGAGAACTGCACCATCTTCGACGCCGACCTGGTGAGGTTTGAAGAGATTCAAGGGGGAGCATTCGATCGGACCGCAGGCCACATCACCGTAAGAACCTGCGAAGAGAGCGGCGTCCAGGTGGGCCACGGGAACCTGACCCTGACCGAAGGGGATACCAACACCAGCTACAAGCTCACCTTCCTCCCCTCCCAGCTCGAACATATCACCCCCGGCAACGGCGGGCAGCCCCTTCCCTTGCAGGAGGTGAGCCATGCCCCTGGTTGAAACCATCGCCCTTCAGAAGAGCTACAGGGTTGGAGATGTGGATGTCCCGATCCTCAAGGGCATAGACCTGGGCATTGACCGGGGGGAGTTTGTAGCCCTGATGGGACCCTCAGGCTGCGGAAAGAGCACCCTAATGAACATCCTGGGATGCCTCGATCGCCCCACCAGCGGCAGGGCCCTCATAAAGGGCCGGGACCTGGGCGGCCTCTCCGACCGGGATCTGGCCAGGATAAGAAGAGAAGAGATCGGATTCGTCTTTCAGAGCTTCAACCTCATAGGGAGGATGTCCAATTTGAGGAACGTCGAGCTTCCCATTATCCTCGGGGAGGAGGAGAGGCAGGTCAGAAGAGATCGAGCAAAAGAGCTTCTGGAGGCGGTGGGGCTCGGACACCGGATCGACTACACCCCCTCAAACTTATCCGGAGGGGAACGGCAGAGGGTGGCGATCGCCAGAGCTCTGGCCAACGATCCGTCCATCATCCTCGCCGACGAGCCTACGGGAAACCTGGATCAGAAGAGCACAGAAGAGATCATTGGCATCATGCACGAACTGAACAGAGAAGGTCGCACCATCATCATGGTGACCCACGATGCCGAGACCACGGAAGGCTGCAACCGCGTCGTCTGGATGAGAGACGGACTGGTGGGGGAGGACGCATCATGAAGCAAGAGCGCGGTCCGAGATCGAGATCAAGCCCGGCTTTCGCCCTCGTGGTATTGATGCTGATATCGGCTCATTGCCTCATCCCCTCTGCTCTGGGATACCCCTACGGCTACATGTACCGCGTCCCCGAGCCGACGATCATAATCGAGTCCTCGATATCTCCCGAGGTCCTGATGCCCGGAGATACGGGGATCGTATCGATAACCATCGAGAACTGTGCCGATCAGTACGTGGTCTCCTACCAGAGGGAGGACTTCTCCTTCACCGTTCCCATATATCGGGTCGAGCTGGCGGGCACCGAGGGATTGGAGGTACTTACCGACCCCTACGAGGACGTCGGAACCATTGGGCCGGGCGACCGGATCACCCTCTACTTCAACCTCAGGGCCGGCGAGGAGATGACAGACGGGACCCACTTCCTGGACGCTCTGCTGGTCAGCGGATACGAGGAAGCTCCATCGGAGACGAACAGGAAGGTTCCGGTGAAGGTGGACTCCTCCCAGGTCATGCTGATCCAGGCCGATGCGCCCACCTCCACCAGCGCCAGCCTGGACGTCGCTAATCCCAGGCAGAACACCCTCAACGCCGTGACGGTCGTTCCCGAGGCCGAGGGCATAGAGTTCTCACCCCAGGAGTACTACATCGGCACCATGGAGGCGGACGAGATATTCACCATCGACTTCGACCTCAGGCCGACAACGCCCGCGGAAAACATCGACCTGGAGTTCAGGGCGAGGTTCAAGAACGGCGACACCTGGCACGAGTCCGAGGTTTACACCACTACCCTCAAGGCAGGAGTTGCCTCCGACGGACCGAGGGGCCGGCCCGAAGAGGGGGGGCCCGGGGTCGGGACCACAACGGCCGCCGCCGCAGTCCTAGTCCCGACGGTGCTCGGCGGAGCCTACTTCTGGCGGAGGAGGGCGAAGAGACCTTGATCTCATCCTGGCCGCCGGGGTCGAAATCCAAGTCCAAATCGGAATCCAAATCGGAATCCAAATCTGAGATCGAAGTTGGTAACGTACTCCAAATCAGAGTCGATATCGCAAACGAACTCCAAATCGGATCAATATCGGAGACGGAATCGGAGCATCGGAGGCCGTATAGATGAGACCCGACGACATGCTGGAGTACGTCCTCCTGAGCTTCAGGGCCGACCGGAGGAGGGCCTTGATGTCCAGCCTCGGGATCATCATCGGGGTGATCTCCATAGTCTCCCTCCTCTCGGTGAGCCAGGGGCTCTACGGCGGAGTCAACGAGCGGTTCGGCGACCTGGATTTGGATCTGATCTCGGTGAGGCCAGGATCGGGGATGGGCATGGGTCCGGGCGATCGGAGGCCCGCGGCAGCGGCGGAGGAGCCCGCCGAGTTCGACGATCGCGACGTCGGAATCATCGACAACGTCCTGGGGGTCGAGGCGGTCTATCCCCTCAAGACCACCAGGGCCCTCCTCTCCTTCCGGGGAGAGAACGCCTCCGTGAGCGTGGTCGGGATCTCTCCCCAAAACCACGACGATCTGAAGGAGGTGATCGCAAGAGGCCGGTTTCTGACCGGCTCCGACTACAAGGCAGCGGTGGTCAATAGCGAGGTGGCCCTGGAGTATTTCAGGATGGAGATCTCCCCGGGAAACCAGATAAGGCTCTATCAGGACGAGGAGGACCGTTACATGGACTTCAAGGTGGTGGGGGTGCTGGAGGAGGACGAAGATCCAACCTACGCCTCCAACAGCGGAATATACATTACCCACAGGGCGATGGAGGAGTTCCTGGACGTCGATGAGTACCACTTCGACAGCATAACGGCGAGGGCCGAGGACGCCACCCAGGTGGAGGCTCTGGCCGAAGAGATGGAGAAGGAACTCTCCAGGATTCACAGAGACGAGGCTTACAGCGTGGAGGCCTTGACCACCAGGTTTGAATCGATGCTGGAGGTGCTGAACATGATCAAGTACGCCCTCGCCGGCATAGGATCGATATCTCTCATCGTGGGGGCCATCGGCATCTCCAACGTCATGATGCTCACGGTTAAAGAGAGGACCCACGAGATCGGGGTGATGAAGGCGATCGGGGCCACCGCATGGGATGTAAGGACCCTCTACCTCCTGGACGCGGGGATGCTGGGGCTTGCGAGCAGCCTGGTGGGAGTTGTGCTGGGCACCCTGGTCGCAGACTTCGTGGGATCGGTGGCGAATATACCTCAGGAGGTGACCCTCCAGGCTGTAACCTTCGGCCTCGTCTTCGGCGTTCTGATCACCACCGCAGCCGGGATATACCCCGCCAACAAGGCGGCGATGCTCGATCCCATCGAGGCTCTCAGGGGAGAGTGATAAAGATGGTTCTCCCCACCTATTTCATCTCCAATGGGCAAATGAACCTCGGCCCCGCCCCGATAGCCCTCTGGCGAAATGCAAGTTTCAGTCATCCTCCTCTCCCTCGCCAGGGGGCCGGGAAGGCGGGTCTGGAGCTGCCCGCGGACTGATTGAGGTAGTAAAAAATGATGATGACGAAATTTAGAGGCCTTGGTCTAAGCTGCCTGATCTGGACAGCGCTGATGGCAGCAGTTTCAGCTGAGGAGATCTCCCTGGACCCGGTCACGGTGAACCTCGACCTTGGGAATGTTGGGGGCTACACCATAGATGTTGGTGACGCTGTCCGTGCCTCCCACTGTGAGCGTCCAGAGTTCGATTATACGATATATCCAGCGACGATTGAGAGCGACGACGGCCGAATTGAGCTGGAAGTCCACGAGCTGGACGAGCCGATGGAGATTACGATCTGGGTACTGGAGCACTGCATCCTGACCGCTGGTTTTCCCTCTCTCTCGGAGGAATACGAGGGCTCTGGAGAGAGCTTCACCATGGACGGGCACGACGGAGTCAGGGTGACGGCAGACGATGACGATCGGACGGTTTATGGCGCAGTCTACAGCCCGGATGAAAATGGTGGTTGGGGAAGTCTGCTCTTCCTCATCAGCTCGGACCTTCCGTGGGATGTCACCGAGACGATCTTTGAGTCGGTAGAGGTGGAAGATTAAACCAAGACCAATCTGAACAATTTTTCCGGTAGGATGTGTCGAGTTCAGAACAAATAGAATTATATGTAGAAGTACGATACGATGATTCCATGAAGACCAACCGATTGCTGCTCAAGGTTAACAGGATCTCTGCCTGGGCGCTCTTCGTCCTGATGACCGCTTACATCGTGACGGGATATGCCTGGAGCGACCGGATAATAATGAGCTCTCGAGAGGCGATGTACTGGCACACTAATCTGGACCTGTACCTGGTATTCTTCTTCCTGGTACACGTGCTCATCAGCGCCAGGTTCACATTGCGGAGATACGGGTTGAAGTACCGCATAGTGAACCCGGCCCTTCTGGTCATCGGCCTTGTCGCCTTCGCCTCCGTCTTGCAGATCTCGTGAACCTCTTCAGTTCGAGGGCGACACTCCCCCGACCTCCTCCATCGCGGTCGTCTCCGGACCCGCCCCGACAGCTCTCCGGCGAGTTACCCTCCCGATTCGGATCATCCCTCCATATATTCGCCGGGGGCCGGGAACGCGGGCCGAAGTCGTTCGCGATCGAATGATATTTAAATTTGAGCTGGTCAGATCAGATCATATTTGAACGATTATATGAGGCGATCCTCCCGATTCAAGGAGTTCGTCCTCGAAAGGTGGCAAAAAGACATGATATCCAGCATGATACATAAACCTAGAAAATCGGTGGCTATAATCTCATTCCTGGTAGTTGCCGGATTGATCTCGCTTGGAATGGGGTCCGATGAAGGGGGGCAAGAATCGACCAACATCAGCGGGCCTGAGGGTGAGCCTACGGCTGCCGTCGATGGGACGAATAACGTTTCCAATAACGTCTCTGATAACGTCTCCCATAATGCCTCTAATAACGCCTCCAATAACGCATCCGTGCCCGCCCCGAATATGACCGACCAGACCTCCGCCGAAGAGCTGAACGCCAGCCTCATTGACCTCGGCGACCTGGACAACGGCACCGACATGGAAAGCTGGGCCGGGACGGTGGCGATAGGTTCTCTATCCGACGGCGCGACTGAAGGAGAAGAGGCTCAAGTTGAGGTCATCGGGGCCGGAGCCGGGGCGCTGGAGCCCACGGACCTGGGAGCCCTGGGAGGCGCTTCTGAGGCGTCGGCCGCAGGTAAGGTCACGGATCTGAGCACCCTCGACGAGGGGACCGTAGTCACCAGCACGACCGGTGCGATGGGGTCGGTGGAGGTCACGGTTCTGGGCGAGGGGCTGAATGCATCCGCCGAGAAGGTCACGGATCTCAGCGCCATCGGTGAGGAGGCCGCAGTCGCCAGCACCACCAACCTGACGGAGC
>DAINAQ010000054.1:0-7106 GCA_036733325.1 Methanothrix sp. | reverse complement strand
AAAGTTCCAGCTCCAATCGCTCGGAATGCCATCTGGAGATTTAACTTCTTTTCTCCGGCGGCGCTGGACAAAGAAGCCCCGCGCCGAGGTGGGATATTCCTCTCGTTTTATGGAGCCCGACCGAATCCGTGATAAATATGGAGATCGAAGGAGGGTCGTTCCTGAGATGGACCCCTGAAGAGGGGCACAATAAGAGGGATTGGGGCTAAGAGAGCTTGCGAAATGCCAAACTGGAGCAGAGGATAGAGATCCACCTTCAAGACCTAACGCCGGGATAGTAAGGCCGGGAGAGCGAGAAATGGTGATCATCGGAAGATTATAATCCGAGGATCGAACCTTCTTCTCTCGAGCATCTTCTGCTCTGGAGAGCTTTAAATTGAGGATTGAAAGATTCAGGATCATTATGGAGTGGACCAGGTTATGCGAAATGAAGTAAGGCTATTATCAAAGATGATGACGGCGATGATTCTCGCGGCCGCCCTGGTGGGCGGAGTTCATGCATGCGCCAGCTGCGGCGGCGGCAGTGCCTCAGGCTGGGCGGGAGCTGAGTCTATGGGCGTCTCCTGGGCTGATCAGCTATTGGGATCCACCGCCTCAGGAGAGACTGACTCGGAAGAGACGGCCTCTGAAGGCGAAGGGGGGGAGGTCGGAGGATCGAACGAGCCTTCGCCGTCCATAGCCCCTTCGGCGCTATATGCCGACCGGATAGATGAAGAGAGGATGGTCACAGCCTACGTCGGAGTTCCCGGGGAGGCCTCTTACCTCGAGGGATCGATTCACCTGCCCCTGGAGCAGGTCTTCGCGGATAACGGAACCCTGAAGTCCCCCCAGGAGATCGCCCTGCTCTTCGGGACGGCCGGGGTCAGCGAAGTCGATCCCCTGGTCATCTACGGGGACGGATTCGTATACCAGACCTTCGCCTTCTGGGTCATGAAATACCTGGGCCACCAGGAGGTCCTCCTTCTTGAGGGGACGAGGCCCGACCACGAGGCTGCGGGGCTCGAGTTCGTCGCGACCCCCACCCCCAGAGCTGCCGCCGTATACAACCCGGAGCCGAACCTCGGCCTCCTCGCCGACGCGCTCCCGGCTGATGGGCAGCTTGTGGACGCCAGGAGCTCTGCGGAGTACGCCTCTGGCCACCTGGACGGGGCGATCAACATCGACAGCTCGACCATCCTGGATGCGGACGGCCTTGCCGACGACGAGGCTCTGGCCTCGGCCTTCAGCGTCCTCGACCCGGAGAGGCCGGTGGTGGTCTACTCCAGCGGTAAGGGAGGCGTTGCCTCGATAGTCTGGTACGCCCTGTACACCAAGGGGTATGATGCCAGCCTCGCCACCATGGAGAGCCTGAGCTGAAGGCTCAATGAGCAGAGGAGAAGATATTTCAAGGGTGATGGCGGCCCGGATATCTGTGATCCGGGCCGCAGACTCCGCCCATTTGCGGAATTCCAAACCTCCGGCCCAAGTGTAATCTGGGCCCATTTTAGAGAGCCCTTATCGTGGAATGGATTCTCCGGGCTGATTTATGCTGAATCCTCAGGTTTTTTTTTGCGGAAGCGGAGGCTGGGCATGCAAATGAGACCAGAAAAAACTTGAAGCAAACCTGAGGCAACCCGAATAGTCTGAAGCAACCTGAAGCAACCCGAATAGTCTGAAGCAACCTGAAGCAACCCGAAACGTGATCAGACCAGGGCAGCCTCTGAAAGGGAGGTCTCTGGGCGGAATCGATTATTTATTTTTTATCTAGAATCTTTATTAAGTGGTAGCCGAAATCGGTCTTAACGGGGCCGACCACCTTTCCCTTCTCCCCATCGAAGGCCGCCCTCTCGAACTCGGGGACCATCTTGCCCTTGCCGAACCATCCGAGTTCGCCCTTGTTCTTCGCCGAGGGGCAGTCGGAGTACTTCCGGGCCATCTCCGCGAAGCTCTCACCCTTGTTGATCCTCTCCAGGATCTCCTTGGCCTTCTTCTCTGTTTTTACCAGTATGTGGGCTGCGTGGACCTGCTTGGTCATGGGAGGTTCGAGAGGCGGGCCTGGATAAAAAGGTTGTGAGGACCCGTTCAGCCGGAGGCGAGATCTCCCTCAATCCTGTAATGGTCCCTCGGTATCTCCAGCTCGAACCTGGCCCCTTGGCCCTCGATGCCGGTCTCTCTGATGGTGATGCCGGTGATTCCCAGGATCTCCCGGGCGAGAAAGAGGCCGTATCCCGAATTTCGTCCAAAGCCCCGCTCGAAGATCTTCTCTTTATGAGGAGATGAGACTCCGCAGCCGTCGTCCTCGAAGACGATGATCCCCCTCTCGCCGAGGTTCAGAAACGATATCCTGATCTCCGACACCTTCTCGCCGAATCTCAGGGAGTTCTCCATCAGGTTGAAGAAGACCTTCTCCATCATCGGGTCGGCGAGGACCTCCAGGGATCCGGTCTCGACCCTCAGCCGGACCTCGCATAGAGAGGGAGCCGACGCTGCCCTCTCCACCGCCTCATCCACCCGCTGCCACCGGGGAGAGGCCGCTCCCATCTCCTGGTAATCTCGGGTGAAGGTGATCTGGTGCCGGGCCGAGCCGGTCAGATCAAGGATGGTGCTGGCCCATTTCTGCGGTGCGGGATCGGGGGGCAAAATCTCGCTGAGGAGCTGGGCATACCCCTCGATGGAAGATATGGTGTTCAAAAGGTCGTGTCTGGTGATGCTGGCGAGGAGGTTGAGCTTCTTGTTGGTCTCCTTGAGGGAATCCTCGGCGAGCTTCCGCTCGGTGATGTCCCGTCCCGTGCTCTGAAACTCGACCATCTCCCCCCTTTCATCCAGGATCGCCCGGTTGGTCCACTTCAGCCAGCGCAACTCATCGTCCCCCCGAATCGCGCGATGAACGGAGGTCTCCACCGGCCTCGCCGAGGAGAGGGAGGCCATATTTGCAAGCGGCTTCTGTCGTTCTTCTTCGGGGATCAAGAAGAGGAAGCTTTGACCGAGGAGATCCTCTCTATCCAGTCCAAAGTAGCGGCAGTAAGCTTCGTTGACGAAGGTGATGGTCGTATCGGGCAGAAAGCGGCAGATCAGCTCGGTCTGGTCCTCCACCAGGGTCCGGTACATCTCTTCGCTCTTCTTGAGCGCCTCTTCCATCCTCTTCTGTTCGGTTATGTTCACCACCGAGACTATGTACTGCCTCGACCGGGGGATGATGCTGGCCCTGAAAAGGCCGCGCTTTCTGCCGCCCCATCTGTCGATCAGGTCGGCCTCATACTGGTCGGTGGGAGTCTCAAGCCTCCTCTGCCCCTTCCGGAAGAGCTCCCAGAGCCTCTCCCGGTCCTCTGGAGCGATGAACTCGTCCCACCTCATCTTCCCCTCGATCTCCTGGGGAGAGCGTCCGAAGAGGGCCTGGGATTCCGAGTTGATCCTGGATATGAGGCCGTCCTCCTCCACTATCGCCATCGCCGTGCCGCTGTTCTCGAAGATGATGCGGTAGTATTCCTCGCTCTTCTGAAGTGCCTCTTCCATCCGTCTTTGATCCGTGATGTCTATGCTTACCCCCAGGACTGCCCTCATCCTTCCATTCTCGTCGAAGAGGGGGTAGGCGGAGAAGAAGGCCGGAAACCTCTCCCCCGATCTCCTCACCAGGGTCGTGGGGATCGAAAATCCTCTCTTCTCCTCCCTCATCATTCGATGTACCTCTGAAAAGAGGGGCACATCCTCGGGGAGGTAGAGGCGCGAGACGGTCTTTCCCACGATCTCCTGGCGGCTGTAGCCGAAGATCTTCTCGGCACCGGGGCTGAACTCCAGGACTATTGGATCAGGGTGCTGAACGTCGGTGATGACGAAAGATATGTTCTCTGCAGCCTCGAAGATCGCCCGGAGATGCTCTTCGCTCTTCCCGAGCTCATCCTCCGCTCGCAGGCGGAAGATGGCGTTTTCGGTGATGGCGGCAATGGTCTCAAGGCCGCTTCGCCCCCAGAGGGGGACCTGGTCGGAGCTGTGAGTTCCGACGCTGTAGTAGCCTATCACCTCCCCTTCATGATGAATGGGGACCACCGCCATGGCCCGGAGCCCCTCCCGCTCCCGGGCCTTCTGGAGGGGGAGGTTCTTATCCTCAAAACCGATGTAGATCGGCTCTACAGCCCTCGAGATCAGGGATGTGCTGGGGTTTCGCCTCCTCTCGGATATCGCCTCAAGGTACTCCGGTGAGAATCCGGTCGAGTGGAATAGGACGTAGGTACCGGAGGCTCTGTCCAGGAGGTACACGGTACCGCAGTCGGTCTCGGAGACCTCGATCGCCGCATCTATGCAGAGCTTCAGGGCCTCCGATAGACAGGTCACCCCCGAGAGCCTCAGAGCCAGATCCCGCTGAACGAGATCTGCCTTCCTCGCCTTCTCCCGATCCGCAGCCTGCCTGATCTGATGGGAGAGCTCCGCGAAGAGGACCTGAGGGTTTCCGTCCTTCTGCATATAATAATCGGCACCGGAGTTCAGGGCCTCGATCACCACCTCTTCGCGGCTCTTTCCGGTGAAGAGGATGAAGGGGAGGTGAGGATTCTGGCTTCGCACGGCCTTGAGAAAGGCGATCCCGTCCATCTCGGGCATGGCATAGTCGGAGATGACCACATCGTAGGGGCCGGTCCCGCCCAAAAGCCTCTTCAGGGCACAGGCAGCCGACTCCGCCCCATCGACCTTGATATACCCGGATCTCTCCAGGAATATGGCGGACAGCTCCAGAATGTCGGGGTCGTCGTCCACCATCAGAACCCGGATCATGAAAACCTCGAGGACGAAATTCGCATCTCAAGAACCCTCCTCAGCAGTTGCACATTTTTCGGACCATTTCCATTGCGGGTGGCTCCACGATCACATCAGACGCTCCATGATCACGTCAGACGCTCGACGATCACATCAGGCTAGACGCGCCTCCAGGGATCGCATTGGAATATCCGGTGTTGCCCTTTTATCTACTTGTTGTCTTCCCGCCATGAGGTTCATAACTGAATAATAAACTTTTAATCTTTATCGTCTGTCGAAGAAGACAGGGAACCGGCCATCGGATATAATCTATCTTCCTGAGGAGACTGTTGGAGATGCGCTATAAGAGTTGGGAGCGGTCTATTTGCCCGCGATTCCCTGAAGCCCCTCCTCTCCTCTCTTATTTCCGGGAGAGATCGGAGCCGGACCTTGGGCCTCGATGAAGGTCGCGGTTGGATGAGGGGTTCAGGGCGAGGGGCGGGCCGGAGGCGAGGTTGGAAGGCCGCGTTGAGACCGTAGACTCACCCGCCCCTCACCATTCACTCACCCTTTTCCTGGATCGCAGTGGCCATCTTCGGAGCGATGGGGGCCTCTGGGGCTATTTCGTAGACCTCCCCTTTTATGAACCTCTCCACCAGCTCCCGGGCCACGAAATCGGGGTACTGGATCGGCGGATGCTTCATGGTGTAGGCCGATATCTCAAAGAGGGGCCCACCGATGTTTCTGTCCATGGCCAGCTTGCATACCCTGATGGCGTCTATGGTGGACCCGCCGCTGTTGGGGGAGTCCTCCACCGAGAGCCTCAGCTCCAGATTTATGGGAACGTCGCCGAAGATCCTCCCTTCCATCCGGAGAAAACAGATCTTGTTGTCCTTCTGCCATGGGACGTAGTCGGAGGGGCCGATGTGGATGTCGTCGGCCATGAGGGGGACGTCCAGGACCGACTGGACCGCCTCGGTCTTGGAGATCCTCTTGGACTTGAGGCGGTCCTGGCTGAGCATGTTCAGAAAGTCGGTGTTTCCACCCGTGTTCAGCTGGTAGGTCCGATCCAGCTTGCACCCCCGGTCGTTGAAGAGCCTGGCCAGGGTCCTGTGGACGATGGTGGCTCCGATCTGGCTCTTGACGTCGTCTCCGACGATGGGTACGTTAGCATCCTTGAACTTCTTAGCCCATGCCGGATCTGAGGCGATGAAGACCGGCATGCAGTTCACATATCCCACCCCGGCGTCCAGGGCGGCCTGAGCGTAGAACCGGCTGGCCTCCTCCGAGCCCACGGGCATGTAGTTGATCAGGACCTCGGCGCCGCTATCTTCCAGCTCACCCACCACGTCGCAGGGCTCCAGGTCCGAGACGATGAAGGTCTTTTCGTCGTCGTAAGAGTGCATGTGGGGGGCAACTCCGTCCAGGACCGGCCCCTTCTTCACCTCCACGCCCATGAAGGGGACTTCGGGATAGAAGGTCTTGGTGCAGTTGGGGGGGGAGAAGATCGCCTCGCTGACGTCCTTTCCCACCTTCCTCTCGTCTACGTCGAAGGCTGCCACCACCTCTATGTCGCCCGGCCTGTAGCCTCCAACCTCCCTATGCATCAGCCCGATCCAATTATCATCATCTGAATTTTTATAATATTCAATTCCTTGGATGAGAGAGCTGGCGCAATTGCCCAAACCGGCAATTGCCAATTTTATCTTTCCCAATCTCGTCGCCTCCCAGATTCTCCTGAAGTAGTAAAGCTTGACCTGCTACCGAGTATGCTACATTTCTATTAGATAAATCTATAGGCCATCCCGGCGGCGCAATTTGGCATCTGCACCGTCGTCCGAAGCCATTTTTTCGTCCCCTCGGTATCCTGATCTCCGGATGGAAAGGGAAAGAAAATGTCGGGCTCTCGGCGATATCGGGTTCTCGACGACTTCAACCCTGCCCCGAGCCGGTCCTGGGGTAAGACCCCAGAACCTTGGTCATGGCTGTCCTCTCCCTTATCCGGGCCAGGGCCTCCTCGACCAGGGGATCGGATATGTGTCCCTCCAGGTCGATGAAGAAGTAGTAGTCGCCGAGGCCCCGCTTGCTGGGACGGGACTCGATCTTGGTGAGGTTGATCTTCCTTCTGGCGAACTCTCCCAGAACCTCCCAGAGGGCGCCGGGCTCGGCCCGTTCCAAATATACTGCGAGGGAGGTTTTATCTCTGCCCGTCGGTCCGGCCAGCTCCCGGCCCACCACCGCAAAACGGGTCACATTCTGGTCTGAGTCCTGGACGTCCCGCCCGATCACCTTGAGGCCGTACCGTCCGGCGGTCTCGGCGTCGGCGATGGCCGCCATCTCTGAGAACTCGCCGGCGAGGCGGGCGGCGTGGCTGGTGGAGCCGGTGGTCCTGAGCTCGGCCT
>DAINAQ010000053.1:0-7173 GCA_036733325.1 Methanothrix sp. | reverse complement strand
CTGCAGTCGTTGAACGAGCTTGGGTTAGAGGTATTCGAGGAGATGCTGGACTACGCCGACGAGCTCCAGGTGGGGGTGGTGGAGCTGGAGAACGGGACGGTGGTCGCCGACGCCGGAGTGGAGGCGAATGGAGGGCTCGGGGCCGGGATCTACCTTTCCAGGCTCTGCATGGCCGACCTCGCCGACATCCAGCCGACCCCCATTGAGATCGAGGGGACCACCATCCCCGGGGTCCAGGTGGCGACCGATCACCCCGCCATCTCCTGCATGGCCTCCCAGTGCGCCATGTGGCAGGTGAAGGCCGGAAAGTACTTCGGGATGGGCTCCGGACCCGCCCGGGCTCTGGCCCGGAAGACGAAGGAGCTCTACGACGCCCTGGGGTTTGAGGAGTACGCCGACGTCGGGGTCCTCTTCCTGGAGTCGGACGCCCTCCCCGACCGGGAGGCCGCGGACAAGATCGCCGAAGCCTGCGGGATCGATCCCTCCGACCTCCGCCTGGCCGTCGCCCCCACCGACTCGGTGGCCGGGCTGGTCCAGGTCTCCGCCCGGGTGGTGGAGACCGGCCTTCACAAGCTCTTCACCATGGGCTTTGACATCAGGACCATCAAGACCGGCTGGGGCCGGGCCCCCATAGCTCCGGTCGTGGGCAAGGCCACCAAATGCATGGGAGCCTCCAACGACGCCATCATCTACGGCGGCGAGACCTACTACACCGTCGATTACGAGCCCTTCGACGAGCTCCTCGGCTACCTGAAGGCGACGCCCTCCGACACCTCCAGAGACTATGGGGCGCCCTTCTACAAGACCTTCAAAGAATGCGGCTTCGACTTCTTCAAGGTGGACCACAACGTCTTCGCCCCCGCCAGGGTGGTCATGAACGACCTCAAGTCGAGGCGGACCCTGGTGGCGGGAAGGCTCAACCCTCAGGTCCTCAAGGAGTCCTTCGGCTTCGAGGTCGTAAACAAGGAGAGCTGAAGGACGGGGGGATGGGAAGAAGACAAGAGAAGACAAGGGTGGGAAAAATAAGACGAAATGGTGTTACCTGGCGTCCTACCACCCATCCCCACCATTCTCAGCCATTCTCAGATCAGGGTCCCTGAAGTGATCGAGATCATCTCCGCCGGAGAGCGGAGGGCGTTGGTGGTCGCCGGGACCCAGACGGATTTGTAATCCTCGCTGTAGAGGAAGAACTCCTTTTCGGGATCATCGGCGGTGATCGCCTCGATGATCATGGTATGGGGGTCCGTTATCTTCCTCCCCGAGATCCTGTGGTCTCCGGGGGTGACCAGGCCAGTGATCTCGGCATCCTCGGCGGTGCAGTTTCCGTTCCAGGGAAAGTCGTGGAACTCGCACCCGGTCACAAATTCTCCATCGATGAGGTACTCCTGGTCGGCAACCCCTCCGAAGTAATCCAGCTCGATCCCCAAAACCGAGAACCGCGCCTCCTGGACGGTGCAGTTGGGGACCGCCAGGACCAGGTCGAAGTCGGCTCCGAAGGAGTAGCTTATGGCGTGGTATATCCCGGGCTCGGTGGCGTAGTAGAGGGCGGCGTTGAGGGCCTCCGACCGGTTGTATGGTGAGACGTTCGCCCCGGAGGCCTCCATTATGTCCATCACCCTGGCGAGGTCTTCGACCAGGGCGTCTTTGGCGGAGAGGCTGAAGGGATGGAGGCTGGCGACGACGATGGTCCCGTCGTCGGAGAGGTGGGCCCAGTCCCTGGCGCAGTTGCAGCTGTAATCTGAGAACCTCCAGACGATGACCGAGTCGTTCTCCATCTCCACCTGGTGGACGGGGATTATCTTCTCCTTGGCGGCGCTGAAGTTGAAGGGTATATCCAGCTTCATCGAGGCTCCCGACCGGAGCTCAGCCACTTCCAGGCGCGCCCCCTCGATGGGGAGGGAGTCGACGAATCCGCTCCTCCTCTTGAAGGCGACCTCGGATCCGGCCCCGCTCCCTCCCAGCTCGAAGATGCCCGGAGTCTGGGAGGAGACGGCGAAGGAGGTCGACCAGATCTCCCCGGCCGATATGTCCCCCAGCTCCCAGGTGAGGACCATCCCCTCATCCTCCTCATCCTCCTCCCCTTCCTCCCTCTCCTCCAGGTTCTCAGCCTCCGGCGGGACCGAGTAGCCGGCCGCCTCGACCCCTGGGGGGAGGACGTATCTGACCGTGACCTCTCTTCCCAGGAGGTTGATCACCTCCTCGCCGATGGCCTGGTAGATCGCCTCCAGGGCGGAGGCGTTGCAGGCGTCAAAGTATCTGCCCCCGGTCGTCTCGGCCATGTCCGTCAGGCTCCCCTCGGCGGAGGAGCCACCGACCATCAGCCCTATGGTGTAGATGACGGTCCCCTCATTTTTCGCCCGGTCGGCCTCGGAGCCGGACCTCCCGCTCCTGGTGTAGTCCCCGTCGCCGTCGGAGAGGATGATCACAAACCTCGCCCGCTCATCGGAACCGGCGGTCGAGCTGGCGGCCAATAGATCGATCGACTCTCCGAGGCCCCGGTCCAGGCTCGTCCCGCCGTCAGCGTCCACCCCCCCGATCGCCTCCAGAACCCGGGCGAACTCCTCCGTGGGGGGGAGGGAAAAATCCACGTCGTCGTCGAAGCTGACCAGCCCCACCCTGTCCCGGGCGGGGTCCATCTTGACCACGAAGCTCCTCGCGGCGTCGAGCCTCATCTCCGAGGGGTCGGTCTCGGTCATGCTGGCAGAGCTGTCTATGGCCAGGATCACGTCGATGGGCATGGTCCTGTTCGGCCCTTCTCCGGCCACGGTCAGGGTCACCGTCCCGAAGTTCGGCCCCCTCGCCGAGGTCGCCGGCCAGATCTGGTCTGGGGAGACCTGATTGGAGACGGTCAGGTTCGCCTGGCCGGGGCCGGTGGCGAGGGCCAGGATCAAGGCTGCCAGGAGGATCGGCTTTGTGATCATGGTGGTGGGTCCTCTTTTCTGGTAGAGGCGACTTGATGGCGTAAAAGGGTATTCTTGGAAAGGGTGTCATCGCATCCCGGAAGGAGCGCACCGGAAAGGAAGCCCGGATCAAACCTCGATCCGCTTGTAGAGCTTGTGCGCTCGTTCGATGGTCGTTATCTCCAGGATCTTGACGAGATCATCCGCCTCGCAAATTTGATAAAAGACCGTGAACGATCTGCCGACGTGGAGTCGATAGAGATCATAATCCAAATGAAGGAGCTCCTTATCGCCCCCCTGGCCTGGGTAGGGATCGTCAGAAAGGGCGCGACACTTCTCTTTAATTAGCCTCTGGCTCTTCTCTGGAAGCCCGGATAGATATTTCAGAGCTTTTCTTTCGATCAACAACTTGCGGCTCAAGGGGGCAGCTCCACAAAATCGCCTTCATCGGCGATCGTCTTCAGATGATCTACGAGCCGGGCCTGCTTCTCACGTTCGATCATCTCTTCGAGGAGCTGGCTGAAGGTCTCTCCCGGCCTCTTGAGATCCGACAGCTCCGACCATACGGCCTCGGTTACTGCCAAGCGTTTCGTCGCAATCATGGTTATCTTGTAAAGGTTGTAACGCAGATATATGTTGCGACAGGCCAAAGCAATGAGACTTTTCTGCATCAAAGACCAGCCCTATCCGCTCCCGCTAGTGGAGAATATCTGCTAGAAATCGACCTTCAGAACGAGCAAGCAAGACAGAGATAATCGAATGCCTGCCCGACAGTTGCTGTTCCGCGCATCCCCAAGGGATCGGTAGTTGAGATTATATAGATACTCGACTCCAATGGATTTAAGGAATGATGGTCGCAAGATGATAATACATAATAAAAATAATTAAAGAAAAAGTTGCCAAATGCGAAATGAGGCGTCTTTGGCCATCGGTTGCTATCGATCCATGATACTTATCAAAGCGAGAATGTCTGACGATGCTCCTTCACGTATAACATCTTCGTCTTCCTCGAGGATCAACTCAAAACTCTCAGTACAAGGGCTTGCTATCACCTCAATAGACATAGTATGTACTGCGTCTACCTCAGTTACACTAATCTCATGAACACCAGGACTTGAGATCCTATTAGCAATATCAGATGGAGGTACTGTACATGAATCGTACCCAACATACCTGAACAAAGAAGCGGCGCCCTTCAATGCAAGGGCTTTGGCTCCACCAACAGGGACAAAAGGAAGGTCAGGGAACCCCCAACAGCAGTCCACATGTTTTCCATCGATGTAATAACATAGCCCTTTGGGATCTAATTCTATGGGATCTTCTCCAGTGATCGCTAGCCTTGCCTCTAAAATTGTGCAATTTGGAACGTTTAATGAACAACTGAAGTCATCATCCAAGCCGATTAACATATCGCAGTACACAACAGCTTCTTGGGCATAGTAGACTGCGTGATCGAACATACTATTACGATCGCGTTCTGTGATTCTTATGCCACTCTGCTCCAATCCGAAGAATAGATACGAAATCTCGAAATGCAGCTCATCTCTCTTATCTAATGTAAACTCGCCATCGCTGGCCACAACTAATCTGCCGTCTTCAAAAATAAAAGCATTGTCGTGGGTGTCTGCATACTCTAGAACGATATGATCTTCATCGTATTTTGCAGATTCGAATAATGGGTTTTGATCAGCATGCTCTGCTATCGACCCAAAATAACTGCTGAAATTTTCGGGCCCATCAATCATTTTTATAGAGATACCAGATTTGTAATCTAAAACGTCTATACTTCTTGTTTCTAGCTCCAAATAACCGAGAAGATCGCTAAATTGCTCAAATCCAACTGCGCCAACTAGATTGAACTTCCCCTCCTCATTCGTGCTGATGTTGAAGGATAAGTTTAGGCTATCACTCGTTAGAATTGTTCCCAAGTCCCACATCAAGAACGTAACTCCTGATTCCATTGCAACAGATCCAGGCTCAATTGAGTAGGCGCTTGCATTGAAGCTAGTCGGCATAGTATATACTAAGCTCGTATTCTCACCAGCGATCGTAGTCCTACAGATCTCCCTATATATCGACTCAATCGTATCATTTTCAACCATCTTGTAGAACCGACCGCCGGTTGCTATGGTCATGTTCATCAGCCGCTCCTCTGCGGCAGAATCGTTCAAATTCAAGCCGATGGCGTAGATCTCGATTCCCGCTTCTTTTGCCCGATCCGCCGGAGAGCCAGCCTCTCCGCTGGGGGTGTAGCTGCCGTTTCCGTCAGTTAGAAGCAGTATGACCTTTGCGGCACCTGGTGCGGTATCGTTTCCAACCAGAAGATCTATCGAGGCGTTTAGCCCGGCGTCAAGGTTCGCGCCACCTTCAGAGTCGATTTCGTGGGTCTTGTTGATTGCAGAAGAGAGGTTTCCGGTCAGAGGCTGAGCAAAATCTACGTCATTGTCGAAGCTAACAACTCCTACTCTGTCCCTCGAAAAGTTCATGGCCATGATGAAGCTCTCTGCTGTCAATAAACGGTCATATTTGGGATCGCTTCCGTTCATGTTGCTGGAGCTGTCGATCGCCAGAATCGCCTCTACAGGAATCTCCTGTGGATCGCCTTCACCTCTGATCGTCAAAGTCACTTGAGATTGGTTTGGCATGGATCCAGAATCAACGGACCAGATCTCCGTTGGAGAGATCTGATGGTCCACGGTCAGATACGGTTCCGATGCGGAGCTTGTGCCGAGGCACAGCATCGCAGCTACCATCAAGATTAGCCGGGCTTTCGTAAAACATCCCTCCGTTTGGTGGAATGAGGAGCCTTAAGGTATAAAAAGATTTTTTCTAAGATTGATTCTATTATCCAGAATTTATTTTGTAGAAATCGCTGATTTGGTCGAGATACGACGACAGGTGGCGCTGCAATCTGGCTGGGATGTGCTGCCCTACTCGTCAACCCGGGTTGGCCAGCACCGGGGGAGGCCCGCCTTCCGCGAGGACCTTGGCGAGGTGCTGTAGCAGGAGGTGAGCCTGTGGGCCCGGTCACGCCCGACCGAGAAGGACGACTCCGTCGCCCACCAGTTGAGGGCGCACGACAAAAAGATGCTGGAAGATTTTGAAGAGGACTGGGGTCTCAAGCCCTTATAGTTCCTTTCTTTTTTGCCCCTCACCATACCTTCCCCGCCAGGCAGTACCTGACCAGAAGCTTCAGAAGAGGCGCGTACTTCGGCTTTGCGATCCCGGGATGCAAAAGGCCTCGCCAGATCAGCCAGGGGCTGGCGCTGAACTTGAGGCCGGGGAAGATCAGGCCGTCCATGGCCGATCCGAGCCTGGACAGCTCCTCGTTGGAGAGGGACGCCAGGACCGCTCTCGCCTTTAGGTGGAGGTCGGAGGCGACGAAGTCCCTCCTCATCCTCGCCTCGTACTCTATTCTCCTCGTCTCGCCCCGGAGGAAACGGTCGATGACCTCGGCGGCGATTCTGGCCGACCGGGCCGCCGGGTAGAGGCCGCCGCCGGTGAAGGGGTTGGTGAGCCCCCCGGCGTCCCCGATGAGGACGGCTCGTCCCCGCTGGAGCCTTCCGGCCACGCCCAGGGGTATGGCGCCTCCGTTCTTCTCCACGATCTCGCCCTCGATTTTGTACTTGGAGATGAACCTCTCCAGGGTGGGGACCGTCCCGAAGCAGCCGACGTTGGCGGTTCCAGCATCGTTTTTGGGGAAGATCCAGCAGGAGTAGGGCTCGGAGGGGAGGTCGCGGTCGATGTATGCGTAGATGGCGTCGTCCTCGGGCCAGGTCATCTCCACCTGGGCCGCGGGAACGAGCCGGTTTATGACGCCCATCGATTTCCCGACCCTGGAGGCCGGGCCGTCGGCCCCCACGATCGCCTCCGCCCTGATCGTCTGGCCCCCCCGGAGATGGAGTTCGCCTGATTCTGTGTCGATCTCCTCGACCTTGCTCCCGAGGGCGACTTCGGCCCCCGCCCGCTCCGCCAGCTTCAATAGATGCTGGTCGAAGCGGGGCCGATCGAGCATCAACACGTCCCCCCTCACCCTGTAGCTCGTGTGGTTTGGAAAGACGACCTGGAGGTAGCGGGCCCTGCCGGTGATGAAGTCGCCGACCGCGGTCTCGAACTCGGGAAAGCAGGCGGCAAAGAGCCCCTCGGCACACTGCTTGGGGACCCCCACCACCTCCTTTCGGTCGATGAGGATGACTTCGTGGCCCAGCTCCGACAGAAAGCGGGCCGCGGTGCTCCCGGCGGGACCTGCTCCCACCACCGCTGCTGAATACAC
>DAINAQ010000052.1:1857-7281 GCA_036733325.1 Methanothrix sp. | reverse complement strand
TGGAGCTTCCTTCCGACGACGCCTTCCTGAAGAAGTACCCCCACCAGATCAGCGGAGGCGAGGCCCAGAGGGTGGCGATCGCCAGGGCCCTGGTCCTCAATCCCAAGCTCCTCATCGCCGACGAGCCGACCTCGTCCCTCGACGCCAGCGTCCAGGCGAAAATCCTCAAGCTCCTCCTCGACCTCCAGGAGAAGAGGGGCCTTGCCATCCTCTTCATCACCCACGACATCGCCCTGGCAAGGAAGGTGAGCGACAGGATGGCGGTGATGCTGAAAGGCAAGATCGTGGAGGAGGGGGCGACCAGCGAGGTGACGGCGAGCCCCGTTCACCCCTACACCATGAGGCTTCTGGATGTTGCCCCAAACCCGGCGCCGACGAGAGGGGGAAGAGAGACGGGAAAGGCCGGGAGCGAGATCTGGGCAGTCTCCGAGGCTCCTCTCCTCCGGGCGAGGGAGATCTGATCGGCTAGGAGGAAGGCATCCGTTGCGCATCGGATCGAGGATGATCCAGAAAAATTTTATATGAGAAATGAAATGAGATGATATTAGAAGCCGGATCTTGCTCGTTCCCAGCTTCGCTCTTTTCTCTTCGTCTTCACTCTTCGATCTCGCCCATCAGCCGTTCCATGATCAGAGATGCAGCTTTACAGAGGAAAGCATCGGTCTGGCCCACGGCCGCCTCGCCCCCCAGCCTTCCTGTGACCATCTCCTCCACGATCCCGTCGCACTCGTTTCTGATCTCCAGGATCTCCTGAGAGGGCTCCAGGTTTCGCAGGCACTCGGAGAGGTCCAGGAGCTGGTCTACCTTCAGGTCAACCGCCCTCTCGACCCAGTCCTCCCCCTCTTCGCCCGCCTCTCGCCCGCCCCGAAGCTTGCGGATCTCGGCGAGGAAGGGGTCTGCCTCATCTGCCACGGAATCGATCTTGGTATTTGACATGAATCCAACTTCTCGGTCGCTCTAGCTTCAAGAAGGAGCTTTTCGGCTAAAACCCTTGTGCAGAAGGTGGCGGCTCCGACCCGCAACCGGCCTGAGGAAAGATCGACGGCGAAACAAGGGCGAGTTCATCGATCGACCCGGAGCCGGGCGATTTTCGCGGGACGGGGGACGAAACGGACGAGCCCAAATGCGCGAGCCGGAGAGGTGTGAAGAAAAGTACCTTATGGCAAAGGAGGAAGAAAAACGCCGCCAGGCTGATATCTCCAGACGGCGTTTGCTGAGGGAGATGAAGGAGATCGTCGACATGCCCATCGAGGCCGCGGTGGATAGGACGAAGACGAGCTGGGTTGCGGGAGTCTATCGGGAGTTTGGGCGGCCGCAGACGACCGTCGCCGCCCTCTACTACTTCGCCCTGGGGCGAGAGGCGGCCGACTACCCCATCTGCGGCGGCTTCGTCGGCGAGATCAGGGCGGTAAGAAGGTATGACGAGACCGACTGCCCCAAGCTCGAGAAGTGGGTCGATAGGGCGAAGCTCTTCGGCCGTCTCCCCGAGGACGCGATCCTCGCGCCCCTCGTCGGCGAGTTCGTGCCGCCGGAGGCCGAGGAGATGGAGGAGGCGAGAGCCGCTGGCACCGAGAGGCCAAGGATCGAGCTGTGGATGGCGAGCCCCAGCCTTGCCCGCCTCGTCCTCCCGGTCTGCTCGAAGAGGGATATCTCCCTCGTCTCCGTAGAGGGCAGGCCGACGGCGGAGGCCGTCAGGCGGCTCATCGACCGCGCCAGGGGCGCGAGGAGCCGCGGTCGACGCCCGACCATCGTCCTCTGCCTCTCGGACCTCTCCCCCTCGGGCGTCGTCTTCTGCAGGGATCTCGCATCGCTGATAAAAGACCAGATCAGCTCCGGCGGCGACGGACCGGACCTGAGGATGGGGCGGGTCGGCCTCTCCCCCCGCCAGGTTCTGAACCTGGGGATTCCCACGATCCCTGGTAAGGCGAGCTCGAAGGAGGAGAAGAAAGAGTACGGCCGGCGCGTCAAGCTTGCCGGCCTCGATCCCGAGAGGATCTCGGAGCTGGACGCCATCGAGGCGCGCCATCCGGGCGGGATCGCCGGGTTTGTCGAGGAGATCATCGCCAGGTCCGATGAGGAGGGGTTCGATGATGAGGGCGAGGGGTAGCTCGTTGGCATCGGGTAAGGGGTGTATGGCGATGGCGAAATGAAAAATCGGCTGGACAGTAAAAATTAGAAACAGCTATTTGTAATGGCAGTGGTCAACGGTGCCCAGAAGGGCACAAAGCAACAAATACGAGCTAGCTAAGTCTTTTATAGTTAGGGTGAAATACGTTCCACAATCGTATCTGAGGAAGAGGGAGAGGATATGAACACCGATTTTGAAAATCTAAAATTTACTACGGTTGTTATTGGTGTTCTTGCAGTTATCGCGATTGATGCAATTTTAGTTATCCTAATCCCCAAACGACAGCAAGTTGAATTGTTCCTATCATGTGCTGCAGCCTATAATCTTATTAGCGGATCGATTCTGCTAATATCGGTAATTATTATATTATTTGGTTTTTTCAATCCACCTCTAAACATATCGTTTTCCGAAGTTGGTCTAACCTTTCAGCTACTATTGCTATCCTTGCTCTTCGTTGGTTGGACTGCCATTATTTTCGGATGCGGATATCTGCAGAGCGCCAGGGGTATGGCTCCAGTTAGGACCTTTCTAGCATATGGGGGTGCAATCAAATTTTGGGTCTTTATAATTAGTGCAATTTTTTTCTGCATTTTGCCGGATATTGATTTTTTCAGATTAGCATTGCCAGAAGCTCTTTTTGTTATCGCTGGCCTCCCAAATTTATTTTTTGCAGTTTTATTCTCAAAATTACTTTGGGCGGAGATAAGTTGAAAAACTCTTGCTCCTGCTCAGTTAAGCTGCCCCCGGGAATCGAAGCAGGATAGAAATCTTTCTGCAGATTGGCCCAACCCCCAACCACCCGACGCAACAAAGGAGGATCTCGAATTGTCCCAAAAGCTCGACCAGGTTCTCGCCTACCACCAGGCGACCAAGCACAGCTTCACCAAAATGGCCCCAGGCCCGAAGAAGATGGATTGGCCGAACGAGCCCGCCCCCTTTCGGCGTTACCGGGGCGCGGAGCTGGTGGAGCTGGCCCGGCCCGAGCCAGCGCCCGGCGAGGGGCCGGACTACGACCTCGCCCTCACCGAGGGGAACGTCCCGCTCCGGCCCCTCGGCTTCGAGACCGTATCCCAGCTCCTCTTCGACTCCCTCGCCATATCGGCCTGGAGGCGGGCGGGCGGTGCGGCCTGGGCGCTGCGGACGAATCCCTCCAGCGGGAACCTCCACCCCACCGAGGGGTACCTCATCTCGGGACCGGTCCCGGGGCTCTTCGACCGGCCCACCGTCGCCCACTACGCACCCAAAGAGCACGGCCTGGAGGTGAGAGGCCGGTTCTCGGAGGAGGCCTGGCGCGAGCTGAGGCTGCCGGAGGGGACGGTCCTGGTCGGCCTCTCCTCCATCCCCTGGCGGGAGTCCTGGAAGTACGGGGAGAGGGCATTCCGGTATTTGCACCTGAACCTCGGCCACGCCCTGGCGGCGCTTAGCTTCGCTTCGGCGGCCCTGGGGTGGCGGGCGACCCTCCTCGACGGCGTCGGGACCGACGACTTGGCCCTCCTGCTGGGGGTGGCAGGCCCAGGCGGCGCGGAGGGTAGGTATCGGGTCCAGGGGGATGAGGGCGATGGAGCGGGCGATGGAGAGGGCGAGGCCGAGGCCGAGATCCCCGACTGCCTGGTGGCGGTCCATCCCCAGGACGGGGGCTCCGACCTCGACCCGTCGGACTTCGCCCTCCCGGAGGAGGTCCTGGCCGAGTTCGGCGATGTGGAGTGGCTGGGCAGGCCGGACCGGCTCAGCGCCGCCCACATCGACTGGCCCCTGGTCGCAGGAATGGGGAAGTGGACGGCCAAACCTGGGGTGGGAATCTTCCAGGAGGAGCCGACGGGGATGGTGGCGCCGCCCGAGTTCGCTTATCCGCCATCTTCGTTGCGCAACCTCATCCGCCAGCGGAGGAGCGCCATCGTCATGGACCCCGCCTTTGCCATGACCAGGGACGACCTCTTCAGAGCTCTGGCCCGAACTCTGCCGGGCCGGGGAAGGTTCCCCATGAACTTGCTATCATGGAGGCCGGAGGTGGACCTCGCCGTATTCGTCCACCGGGTCCTGGGCCTCGATCGGGGGCTGTATCTTCTGGTCAGAAACCCCCTCCACGAGGATCTCCTCCGATCCGGCATGAGGGAGAGTAGGAAGGAGAGTTCCGCGTGGGAGAGGCCGAAAGGAGCGCCCCCTGGATTCTACAGGCTGGAGACGGGCGACTTCCGGGACCTGGCCAGAGCCCTCTCCTGCGGCCAGAAGATCGCCTCCGACGGCTGCTTCTCCCTGGCCATGATCGCCAGGTTCCGGGGGGCTCTGGAGGAGCGCGGCCCCTGGTTCTACAACCGGCTCCTCTGGGAGTGCGGCATCGTCGGCCAGTCCCTCTACCTGGAGGCCGAGGCCTCGGGCCTCGCGGGATGCGGTATAGGCTGCTACTTCGACGACCCCCTCTCCTCCGCTCTGGGCCTATCCGGGATGGAGTTTCAGCCTCTATACTCCTTCGCCGCGGGAAGAGAGGTGCCCTTGTCGAGGATGGAGACATTCCCCGCATATCCGATCCCGGCCCGGTGACCGATCCTATTGAAAAAGTAAATCTATTTCGTATCTCCAAAATATCAGGGTTGGGCGAATCAATTGCATAAGATCAAGTTTTAATTTTCATTAAATCATTTAATTCCAGATGTCCGAAAATGATATATACCATTATAAGAAAATATATATTTTCAGGTGGTATAGCATGAAGAACAGAACTCTGTTTGTCTTGGTCCTCCTTGGGCTCTTCGCTGCAGCAGCGTCGGTCCAGGCGGCAGAGCATGAGATGGCCGAATCCGAAGAGATGATGGCCGAAGTCGATTATATGGCCAAAGCCAGCGACTTCTTGATGAGCTATCCCGAAAATAACTTCTTCAGAATGGAGGTTGGAGAGCTCATAGATGCCGTCGACGCTGGCGACGAGAACCTGTTCATTCTGGATGTGAGGCCAGGGGGATTCGACGAAGGGCATATACCCGGTTCGGTATGGATACCGGGCCCTCAGCTCGTGGATTCGATGGATATGGTTCCAGCGGACAAAATGATAGCGGTGGTCTGCGATCTGGATACCAATGCAGCTTTCGGAGTGGCGGTATTGAGAATCTTCGGCGACAGGGATGCCTGGATAATGGTGGGCGGACCATCTGCTTGGGTGGATGCAGGAAGAGAGCTGGAGGTGACTGAAGAAGAGGATATGGCTTCCGATGAGATGGCCGAATCTGATGAGATGGCTGAAGCCGATGATATGGCCGAATCTGATGATATGGCCGAATCTGATGATATGGCCGAATCTGATG
>DAINAQ010000052.1:0-1757 GCA_036733325.1 Methanothrix sp. | reverse complement strand
AGATGGCCGAATCTGATGAGATGGCCGAATCTGATGAGATGGCCGAATCTGATGAGATGGCCGAATCTGATGATATGGCCGAAACTGATGAGATGGACGAATATGATGAGATGGACGAAGCCGATGAGATGGCTGGAGTCGACTACATGGCCAAAGCCGGCGCCTTCTTGATGAGCTATCCCGAAAACAACTTCTTCAGGATCGATGTCCAGGAGGTAATTGATGCCGTCGACGCCGCAGACGAGAGCCTGTTCATTCTGGACGTGAGGCCTGCAGGCTTCGATGAAGGGCACATACCCGGCTCGGTATGGATACCAGGCCCAGAGCTCATGGATTCGATGGATATGGTCCCCACCGATGAGAAGATCGCCGTCTACTGCGCTCTGGACACCAATGCAGCCTTCGCGGTCTCGGTATTGAGGATCTTCGGCGACCGTGATGCCTGGATAATGGCTGGCGGACCCACTGCATGGGTGGATGCTGGAAGGGAGCTCGTCCCCACCGAAGAGATGTAAATCTCCATCTCCCAGCTTGTTGACGAACAAATGAAGCTTGGGCTGGGCGAACCATCGCCCGCCCATACCTATTTTGCGGATCATTCCTTCCACGGATTCTTCTCTTCCACGTATTCTTCTTTAAGTGGCGTATGTGAACGTCCCAGCCTGATCCGAGATTTCAATTCTAAAGCGCTCTGGAGCCTTTCCCCTCGCGCTCTATATGGTGGTGGAAAAGGTAAAATCATCCTTGAGACCATGGTAAGAGCGAGATCGCTAGGGGAGGAGAGATCATGCACTACAGACCTAGAGACAAATTTCCGAACTTGCCCGCGAGGATCGCAAAGCTCGGCGACCTCGCCTACAACCTCTGGTGGAGCTGGCACCCTGAGGGGAGGGAGCTCTTTATAATGCTGGGCGGCCGGGCCGCCTGGAGCCGGAACGGCCACAACCCAGTCAAGATGATGCACGAGCTCGACGACGGGGTCCTGAAGCTCGCAGCTCTCGATCCGCGTTTCCTCCGCTACTACGATGCGGTCATGGCCAGGTTTGAAGGGGACATGGACCCCACCAGCGGCTGGTTCTGCAGCCGCGTCGCCGACCCCCGAGAAAATACCATCGCCTACTTCTCCGCCGAGTACGGCCTCCACCACGCCCTCCCCGTCTACGCCGGCGGGCTAGGCTTTCTCGCCGGGGACTACCTCAAAGAGTGCAGCGACCTCGGCGTTCCATCCGTGGGCATCGGCTTCATGTACCCTCAGGGATACCTCCTTCAAAGGGTCACCCCCGACGGCTGGCAGGCCGGGGCCTGTGAGATGCTGGACAGAGAGAACGCTCCCGTGCGGAGGCTCCGGGACGACTCCGGCGAACCCCTGCTGGTGGACATACCCCTGCTGGATGCAGATATATTCGTCGAGGTCTGGAAGGTCCAGGTGGGGAGGACCGACCTCTACCTGATGGACACCGCCGTCGACGCCAACGACCCCTGGAACCGGAGCATATCGGACCGGCTCTACACCGGCGATCCCGAACAGAGGCTGAGGCAGGAGATCGTCCTGGGGATAGGCGGGGTCAGGATCCTGAAGGTCCTCGGCATCCAGCCCTCGGTCCTCCACCTCAACGAGGGGCATCCGGCCTTCGCCCTCCTGGAGCGGGTCCGGGAGAAGGTCGATTCGGGGCTGGGCCTGGAGGAGGCGATGGAGATGGTCAAGAAGACGACGGTCTTCACCACCCACACCCCGGTCCCCGCAGGCCACGACAAGT
>DAINAQ010000051.1:0-7456 GCA_036733325.1 Methanothrix sp. | reverse complement strand
CGCTGATGACGCAGGCCCTCTTGGCCACCACCACCGAGAGGCCGGGATGGTCCCTCGCCCGCTCGAAGGTCTCGATCATTGAATCGATCTCGTAGGGGTCGGCGGTCTCAACGAAGCTGGCGCCCAGGGACCGACAGATATCCTCCAGGGATAGTTGAGGCGACGGCTGGCCGGAGGCGGTCCGCCCCGCCCCGGGATGGGGCTGGTGGCCGGTCATGGCGGTGATGGAGTTGTCCAGGATAGCGACCGTCATCCGCGCCCCGTTGTAGGCGGCGTTGAGGAGGCCGGTGAGGCCGGAATGGAGGAAGGTCGAGTCCCCCAGGACGGCGCATATCGGCCTCTCCTCGCCCCCGAACCTGATCCCCGCCCCGACGGTGATGCTCGCCCCCATGCAGAGGCAGGTGTCGACGGTCCCCATCCCCACCCCCATGGTGTAGCAGCCGATGTCGTTGGGATAGACCGCGTCCTTCCCGAAGGCCTTCCTCATGGCGTAGTAGGACGCCCGATGGCTGCAGCCCGGACAGAGGGCCGGGGGCCTGGGCGGCAGAATCGATAGGATCTGGGGGCTGATCTTCGGGGCCGGCCTCGATGGGAGGCCCATCATTCTGGCGATGGAGTCTCGAACGGTGAGGGGGTCGAGCTCTCCGACGCCCGGAACGTGCCCCGACCTCTTCCCCAGGATCTCGAGATCGGGGTTCCTCTCCTTCGCCACCATCTCGACGAACTCCTCCACCACGGGGTCCATCTCCTCCACCACCAGAACTTGACGAACTTTTTCGAGGAAGTCGCCCACGACCTTCCTGGAGATCGGGTAGGTCCCGATCCTCAAAAGGGATACCTCGGCCTCCATTCCGGCGATCGCCTCCTCTGCGTAGAGGCCTGCGATCCCAGAGGCGATCACCCCGACCTCGCTCCTCACCATGGACCGGTTCCAGGGCTCTTTTTCCAGGGCCGCCTCGATCCCCGCCTGCTTATTCAGAAGCTCGGAGTGAAGAGGCCTTGCGTGGACGGGGAGGGCGACCCTCCTCGAGGGGTTCTTCTCGAATCGCGGGCCAGCCAGCCTCTTCGTCGGAGGACCTACCAAGACGTCGGCCCTGGCGTGGGACACCCTGGTGGTGGGCCTCAGCATCACCGGAACCCCGAACTCCTCGGATAAGGCGAAAGCCCGGAGGGTCATGTCCCTCGCCTCCTGGGGGTCGGCGGGGTCGAGGCAGGGGACCCGGGCGAAAGCGGCATACCTCCGGGAGTCCTGTTCGTTCTGAGACGAGTGGCAGTAGGGGTCGTCGGCGGAGATCACCACCATCCCGCCCCCGACCCCGAGGTAGGCGAGGGTCATGAAGGGGTCTGCGGCGACGTTCAGGCCCACGTGCTTCATGGTGACCGCGGACCGGGTCCCCGTCCAGGAGGCTCCGATGGCCACCTCCATGGCCACCTTCTCGTTCACAGACCATTCGACGTGGACCCCTTGCTCCCCGGCGAGGGGAGCAAGATAGTCCACGATCTCGGAGGAGGGGGTACCGGGGTAGCCCGAGACCACACCGGCCCCTGCCTCCAGGATCCCCCTGGCGATGGCGACGTTTCCCAGCAGATATTCTCTCAAGATGAAACCCGTCCTTGAAGTTGTATTTTCTGCGAAGCTGATGCCTCGTCTTCGATATCCTGCGCTCAGGGGTGATCGCCCCTTCGATAAAGCCGTTTCGAGGCCGGTCTCCGAATAGGGGACCAAAACCTTCTTCGCCTGAAAAGCTCAGAGAAGAGGGTGGAGGAGTTATCATCAAGAGATCAATCAACGCGCTTTTTGTGGTGATGCTGGCCGCGGCCCTGGTCGCATTCACCGGATGCACAGAGCGGTCGCCGGAGTCGGAGCCTGCGGTCTCGGAGCCGGATTCGGTCGCCGGAGAGGAGATTTTAAACGAGACGGTGAACGAGAGCTGCGAGGAGGATTATATGAAGTTCACATCCTGTCCTCCTGAGGAGATTGAGCCCGATCTCAGTTCGGAGCCTTAACCCCGATGATCACTTCATCAGGAAAGTGATCTCGATGGAAATTAGCAGATATTCCCCACGGTCCACGACCATCCTCATCCTGGCCATCCTCGTTGCCATCCCGGCGGCCTTCGCCGGCGAGAGCGAGGGTCATTCGGATCTGACCGCCGACCAGGACCGGGAGGTCCTCTTCCAGGTATCGACCATCGACGCCCTTCTCCTGGCCGTCTACGACGGAATTCTCCCCGTAGGCGAGCTGAAGGAGCGGGGCGACTTCGGGATTGGGACCTTCGACCAGCTGGAGGGCGAGATGGTCGTGGTCGATGGGGTCTGCTATCAGGTGAAGGTCGACGGGGTCGCCCGCGTCGTCCCCGACCAGCTCACCACCCCCTTCGCCACCGTCACCTTCTTCGACCCCGACCAGACTGTCCCGGTCGAAAAGGCCGGAAACCTTTCGGAGCTCGGCGAGATCCTCGAGGCGAGCTTCCCCTCGGAGAACGTATTCTACGCCATCAGGATCGAGGGGACTTTCCCCTACGTCAGGACCAGGTCCGTCCCTGCCCAGGAGAAGCCCTACCCCCTCCTGGTCGATGCCGTCGCTAACCAGACGGTCTTCGAGTTTGAGAACGCCTCCGGGACGGTGGTGGGGTTCTGGTCCCCCCAGTTCTTCGACGGCATCAACGTCCCCGGCTACCACCTCCACTTCATCACCGGCGACCGGAAGGCGGGCGGCCACATCCTCGACCTCGCGCTGGGCGAAGCCCTGGTGGAGCTGGACCTGACCCCCAACATCTTCATGGCCCTCCCCGCGGCGGGGGACTTCTTCAGCCTCGACCTCACCGGCGATCTTTCATCTGATCTGGAGAAGGTAGAGAAGTAGAGCCGTAGAGAAAGAGCCGCAGAGAAACGATGATAAAAAAGCGGAGATGAGGAGCTGCAACCTTCTGTACCTCCCCCCTCTACAGACCGATCCGGTCCTTCTCCAGGGCCGATCCTATCCCTTTCCAGATCGATCTGGTCCCTAGCCAGGCTGATCCCGGTCACCCCGGGACGAAAGCTCCTCCGATCATGGTGATCCGAGGCTCAGTTCTGCTTCTTCTCCACAAGCCTCTTTCTCACCGACTCTGCGTGGGCGTCGAGCCCCTCCGCCTCGGCGAGGATGGTGATCGCATCTTTCAGGAGACCGAGCCCTTCCTTCGAGATCTGCTGTACGGTGATCTTCTTTAAGAAGCTGTCGACGTTGAGCCCAGAGAATACCCTGGCGTACCCCGAGGTGGGAAGGACGTGATTGGTGCCAGAGGCATAATCTCCGGCGGCGACGGGGGTGTACGGCCCCAGGAAGACGCTTCCGGCGTTCCTGATCTTGCCCAGGACGGCCATGGGGTCTCGAACCACGATCTCCAGGTGCTCAGGGGCGAAGCTGTTTGAAAATCCTATCGCCTCTTCCATGGAAGCCGCGGTCAGGATCGCCGATCTCTTTAGGCTCTTGTTCACGATCTCCCTCCGGGCCGCCTCCCTGGCCTGCTTCTCCACCTCGACCTTGGTGGCGATGGCCAGATCCTCGTCGTCGGTGACCAGGACGGATATCGACTGGGGGTCGTGCTCCGCCTGGGCGATCATGTCCGAGGCCAGGACCTCGGGCTCGGCGGAGTAGTCGGCCAGGATCAGAACTTCGCTCGGGCCCGCCGGCATGTCGATCTCGACGGTGCTCCGCAGAAGGAGCTTGGCGGCGGTGACGTAGACGTTCCCCGGACCCACGATCTTCTGGACCGGAGGGATCGACTCCGTCCCGAAGGCCATCGCCGCCACCGCCTGGACGCCCCCGACCCGGTAGATCTCGTCGGCCCCCGCCATCTCCGCTGCCACCAGGGTCAGCGGGTTCACCTTCCCCTCCTTACCCGGCGGGGTGCAGACCGCGACCCGATCCACCCCCGCCACCTTCGCCGGCACCACGGTCATGAGGGCGGAGCTGGGATAGGCGGCCCGGCCTCCGGGGACGTAGGCCCCCACCGACTCCAGGGGGACGATCATCTGGCCCGCCATGGCCCCCGGAATGATCTCGGTCATCCAGAGGTCCCGGTCGAGCTGTTGATGGTGGAAGGCGGCTATGTTCTCCACCGCGATCTCCAGGGCCTTCTTCAGTTTCTCGGGGACCTCGTCCCCCGCCTTCTCCATCTCGCCCTCGCTTACCTCGAGCTTTCCGACCCTCACCCCGTCCAGCCTCTCGGTATGATCCCGGAGGGCATCGTCTCCCCTCTCCTGAACGTCGTCTACGATCTCCACCACCGTGGCCATGACGCTCTGGACGTCCTGCCCCCTGGAGAGGAGGCCTCTCGCCTCCTCCTCATCCAGCTCGGAGAGCTTCTTCTTTATCAACCTGAATCACTCCTGAAACTTAATTCCGAACTTAACTCGACGATCTCCCGTTCCTCCCCCTCTGGGTGGCGTAGAGGCTTGCCACCCGATCGAGGGTGTCCGCCTCTTCGACGGCCTTGTCGTCCCTCACCCGGACCAGCCGGGGGAACCGGAGGGCGTAGCCGGAGGAGTAGCTCCTGCTCTTCTGGATCTCCTCGAAGGCCACCTCGAAGATCACCTCCGGCTTCACCTCCACCTCCATCCCTTCCTCCGAGACCAGGATGAGGTCACCGAAGAGGTCGGTCAGCTCGCCGAGCATCTCGTCGGTGATCCCGGTGGCCACCCACCCCACGTCCTCCAGCCGGCCCGTCTCCGGGTCCGGGGAGGCCAGCCGATAAGAGCCGAGGAAGGTCGCCCTCCTCCCCTCGCCCCACCGGGCCCCGACGACGACCAGGTCCAGGGTCTCCATCACCGGCTTTATCTTCAGCCAGTTCTTCCCCCTCTTTCCCGGAGCGTAAGGGGAGTCGGGATTTTTGAGCATCACCCCCTCGTGGCCCGCCTCGATCGCCTCCTGGTAGATCCCGGCCACCTGGTCGGGATCGTCGGTCACCGTCTGGGCCGCCAGGATCTTTTCGTCCGCCACCGACTCCAGGAGCCTTCTCCTCTCCCGGAGGGGCTCATCGATGAGGACCCGGCCGTTCAGATATACCAGATCGAAGAGCATGAGCTCCAGAGGTATCTTCTTGGCCGTCCTCTCAACTTTATACTTCCTGCGGAACCGCTTAAGAATCTCCTGGAAGGGCAGCGGTCTTCCGTCCTCGCCTCTGGCCACCGCCTCCCCGTCCAGGATGGCCGACTCGGCCCCAACCTCCTCTTTTGCATACTTCACGATCTCGGGGAGTGACCTGGTGACCTTCTCGAGCCGCCGGGAGAAGATCTCGACCTCGTCCCCCATCTTGTGGATCTGGACCCGGGACCCGTCGAACTTCCACTCCACGGCCGCCGTCCCCATCTCCGCCATCGATCCGGGTATCCCCGACCCCAGCTGGGCGAGCATCATCTTGATGGGGCGGCCGATCTCTATGGTCAGCTCCGAGAGCTTCCCCTCCCTGGCCCGCTGGGCCACCAGCCCCAGGTCGTTGGTGAAGTTGTAGCCCCGCTCCACCTCCTCCGGCGACGCCCCAAAGGCCTTGGCTATGGCGTCCCTGACGATCCCCTCTCCGACCCCGATCCTCATATCCTCCAGGGCCAGCCTGGCGATGTAGGTCGCCTCTGCAGGTCCAGACTCACCGAATAAGTATCGAAGGTGCTTGGCCTTGACCGTCTGGCTCCCCCTCCCCGAGGCTCGGGCCAGGTCGACGAACCGCGAATGGACCTCCAGGATCGACAGGGCGTCGGGCTCGATGAAGGCCGAGAGGGTGGACGGCCTCCTCTTTTCCACCACCTCGGCGGCCACCTTCCCCACGTCCCCGGTCCTCCGGAGGATCTCCTGAATCTCTGGGGCCGACGCCCCCGTGGCCCTGGAGAGGGCGTCGTAAAGGGTGCTCGGCCCCACTCCCAGGAGCAGATCGGAGCTGGCGGGAAAGGGCGAGCCCATGACAAAGGAGGGGACGACCAGAAGCTCCTCCTGGTCCAGCCCGGAGAGGAAAGAGGCGAGGAGGGCGGTCTTCTCCAGAGAGCTGCCGATCCCCTCGATCCTCCTGCAGAGCTCGGAGAAGCTTTCGAAGCTGGTCATGATCCCAAGTTCAGTCGTCTATCTGTCTGGAGGTGTAGATGCTGACGATGTCGGAGACGATTGCGCTGGCGGTCTCGATGGAGCCGGCTCCCAAACCGGTCACCGTTATCGTCCCCGAGAGGTCGGTCTCGATGGAGGCGACGTTGAGGGTCCCGCCGACGGCCAGGGGGCTCCTCCGGGGAACCAGCATCGGCTTGACGGTCAGAGACGGGACCTCGCCGATGAGCTTGACCAGGTAGCCCCTCTCCCAGGCCAGGTTGAGAGCCTCAGGGGTGATGTCCCTGATCCCGGTGACGGAGACGTCGTCGTACTTCGCGTCCATCCCGAAGACGGAGTTGGCCAGGATCACCACTTTCCCCGCGGTGTCGATGCCGTCGACGTCGTAGGCTGGGTTGGCCTCGGCGATCCCCAGCTCCTGGGCCTCGGTGAGGGCGTAGCTGTAGGTGTACTTCTCCTCCATCATCCGGGTCAGGATGTAGTTGCAGGTCCCGTTGAAGATCCCCCTGATGCTGAGGATCTCATTTCCCACCAGGTTCTTCTCGATGAGGCTGATCAGGGGCATGGTCCCGCCGACCGTCGCCTCGTACTTGAGCATCACGCCGTTGTCCTGGGCCAGCTCCTGGAGATGGTTGAAGCCCACCACTAAAGGCCCCTTGTTGGAGGTGACCACGTGCTTTCCCAGGCTCAGGGCCTCTTCGATGTGGCCGAGGCCTGGCTGGCCGTGGACGATGTTGGTGGGGGTCACCTCCACCACCAGGTCCGAATCTATCTCCTGGATCGCTTCCTTTCCGATGATCTCCAGGTTTGCGATCCCCTCCATGGTTTTGGCGCCGTGGAGCCTCTGAGGGTCGATCCCTCCCTCGTCGAAGAGAGTCCCTTTGATGTCGGTGACCGAGACCACCTTGAGGTCCAGTCCCATCCTCCTCAACAGCTCCCTCTTCCTCCTCACCACCTCCAGAACGCCGTGTCCGACGATCCCGAACCCCACCAGAGATATCCTGACCGATCTCATATCTTCTCAGCCTCGATAGGTTCTATGACCAGGAGATCTTTGGCTCTTCCCACCTCTCGGAGGATGGAGAGGGACTTCTCGATCTCCTCTTTCCCCGTAGCCCTGATCCTCAGGTAGGCGGAGGAGGGCTCTTCGATCCCCGGCATCCGGAGGGAGAGGTCCTCCACCTCCGCAAAACCGGTGGAGTCGATCCGGTCGATGGTGTCCCCAAGATCGGTGTGGACCACGTGGCCGATCAGAAGGACGGATATCTCCTCGATGAATCGATCTTCGCCCGCCCTCACCACCACGATCCCGTTATCCTGGAGCTCTCTTTTTACGTTATCGATGTTTGAAGGGTCGATCTCGAAGACGATCTGGACCGGGAC
>DAINAQ010000050.1:0-7557 GCA_036733325.1 Methanothrix sp. | reverse complement strand
TCAAGGACGCCAAGGTTACCATCGAGAAGGTGACGCTCGCCAAGTGAGCGTCCACCTTTTCCCTCCTATATCTTAAGTGAGAGGTTTTGTCCGATCGTCACGCCTCCGGCGTGGCGGTTGGTTTCAATGAAGACGAGGGAGAAATCGAGAGGGAGAGATTGTTATGGCTGGCAAGAAGTTATCACTGAAGCTGAAGAAGAAGGAGCCTGAGGCAGCAGCCCCCACTGCAGCGGCAGCTGCACCGATAGGAGGAGCAGCTCCAGCTTTTGCGATGCCTGCTGGTGGATCTGGCGGCATGGTCCTGGAGCTGAGAGGTGCCAACATCTCCATCAAGGAAGTCGTCATAAAGCCGAAGAGCGGCAAGTAGAAGGCTAGTACCGTGGGGAAAGTCATAGCGATAACCGGAAAGGGCGGCACCGGCAAGACTGCGGTCACCGCGATCATCATCAGGTCTCTGTTGAAGAGAGGCGAAAAAACCACCATCCTGGCTATAGACGCCGATCCTGACGCGAACCTTGCGGACGCGCTGGGGGATGACGTGGAGATGACCGTGGGAGACATAAGGGAGGAGATTCAGGATTCTCGAATCTCGATGCCGCCCGATTACGATAAGAAGCAGCTCTTCGCGGCCAAGATCTTCGAAGCGCTTCTGGAGAAGGACGGATACGATCTTTTGGTGATGGGCCGGTCGGAAGGGTCCGGATGTTACTGTTATCTCAACTCTCTGCTGAAGGGGATCATGGACGAGACCATAGATGACTACGACCTGGTCATCGTGGACTCTCCGGCGGGGCTTGAACATCTGAGCCGAAAGACCATCTCCGAAGTGGACTCGCTGATCGTGGTCACCGACGAATCTCGGAGAGGGCTCAAGACCGCAGAGACGATCAGACAGCTCGCCGACGAGCTGGATCTGAAGTACAACAACCTCTACGTCATAGCGAACAAAGTTCGCGATCTGTCCAAAGACCAGATCCTCAAGGTTGCGAACGGTCTGGGCCTGAAGGTTATCGGCATGATTCCCTACGATGAGAACGTAGCTCGTCTCGATCTGGTGGGCGACCCCCTGGTCGAACTGCCGGACGACTCTCCTGCCGTGGTGGAAGTGGAGGAGCAGATAATCAAAGAGATCGGTCTATGAGGGGAGATCAACATGGGAGAGAAACTAAGCATATCCGACTTAAATAAGAAACTAGCGGAAATGGACGTAAAGTCCCTCGAGGGCGTCACCATCGAGGGCGACATAGAACTGGAGATCGACGCTGGAGCTGGCGGCGTCGGACCTCTCTTCGCCTACTACTTCGGCGAAGAGGTCGCAAAGGTGGCGGTCCAGCTGGTCAACATGGCCAAGGCCTTCGGCTATCCTGTTGAGAGCCTGCTTCAGCCGGTGGCGGTGGCCCAGGCGATATCGCCCGCACCTGCAGAGCTGGCCAAGGCAGCAGCCGCAGTTCCGGCCTTCAAGATACCAGACACACTCAAGACCGCCAAGTTCGCGGTCGGCACCGACAAGACCTGGAAGACTCAGGTCCAGGAGGTCCAGCTCGGAGCCACCAAGGCCGATGGCGGATCTAGAGGTCACGTCATCAAGATCGGCGGCGAGAAGGCGATGCCCTTCTTCTTCGACGCTGCAATGCCCAACAGGCCCGTCGTCACCATCGACGTCTTCGACATGCCCATCGGCATGGCCAAGGCCGTCAAGATGCACTACGAGGACGTCATGAACGATCCCGCAGACTGGGCCAAGAAGGCGGTCAAGGAGTTCAAGGCCGACCTGGTCACAACCCACCTGATCAGCACAGATCCCCTGATCAAGGACACCCCGGCCAAGGAAGCGGTGAAAGTGGTGGAGGACGTCCTCCAGGCCGTTGACGTACCGATCGTCATCGGAGGCAGCGGCAACCCCGAGAAGGACGTGGAGGTCCTCTCCAAGGCCAGCGAGGTGGCCCAGGGCGAGCGCGCCCTCATCGCCAGCGCCAGCCTGAACCTGGACTGGGAGGCGATCGGAAAGGCCTGCGTCGCGAACAACAACGTCTGTCTGGCCTGGACTCAGCTGGAGATCAACGCCCAGAAGGAGCTGGACAGGAAGCTGATGAAGGTCGCGGGCGTCCCCAGGGACTCCATCGTCATGGACCCGACCACCGCAGCCCTCGCCTACGGCATGGACTTCGCCTACACCAATATGGAGAGGATCAGGCTCGGCGGCCTGAAGGGCGACGAGGAGCTGAACTTCCCCATGTCCTCCGGTACCACCAACGCCTGGGGCGTTCGAGAGGCCTGGATGGTCAACTCCCCCAACAAGGACGACTCCTCTTGGGGCGACAGGATGCTGAGAGGCCCCATCTGGGAGATCCTCACCGGGTTCTCGCTGGCCATGGCCGGTGTCGACATCTTCATGATGATGAACCCGATAGCGGTCGCCTACCTGCAGGAGATCACCCAGTCACTGATGGGCCTGATCAAGGCGGAGACTCCTGACACCACCAACTGGATCTCAATGGAGGTGTGATAGCCTTGAAGGAAACTAGCCCGCTCAACCTTTACAAGTTCCTGCCCCAGACCAACTGCGGCGAGTGCGGTGAGCAAACCTGTATGGCCTTTGCAGCAGGTCTCATCGCCAGAAGCAGAAAGATCGACGAGTGCAAGCCACTCTTCGATGAGAAGAACCAGAAGAAGTACGGCAAGAAGCTGACTTCTCTCAAGGATGTCATCGCTCCCGAGGTCGCTCTCATATACGTAGGAGCTGGCGACAAGCAACTGAAGGTCGGAGGCGAGGACGTAATGTACCGCCACCAGATGACCTTCTTCAACAAGCCTCCATTCGCCTACGACGTCACCGACGCCATGAACGAGGCAGACCTCGTCGAGAGGGTCAAGCTGATCGACACCTGGAAGAAGTTCTACATCGGCAACTGGGAAGAAGTCGAGATGGTGGCCGTAAGGTGTGTCACCGGCGATGCTGGCAAGTTTGCCGCATGCGTCAAGAAGGTGATGGAGAACACCAAGAAGCCCCTGATCCTCTGCTCCTTCGACCCCAAGGTCCTGAAGGCAGGTCTAGAGGTTTCCGCAGCCACGAGGCCTCTCATCTACGCCGCCACCAAGGACAACTGGAAGGAAGTCGCCCAGCTGGCTTACGACTACAAGGTCCCAGTGACCCTCTCCGTCCCCTTCGACCTTGACGGCCTGAAGAGCATGGTCGCGACCTTCAAGGAAATGGGACTCGATGACCTCGTCCTGGACCCCGGCACTGCGCCAAACGGCGAGAAGCTCCAGGAATCTCTCCAGAACTTCATCAAGCTGCGGAGAGCCTCCGTCGAGGAGGGCCAGAAGGACTTCAACTATCCGGTCATGGCTCTGCCGATCAACGCCTGGCTGACCACCAAGGACCCGGTCAGAGGTGCCTACTGGGAGTCCGTCCTTGCCGCAACCTTCGTCATCCGCGGCGCGGACATAATGATCAGGCACTCGATCGAGCCCCACAGCGTCATGCCCGACATGCACCTGAGGTTCAACATCTACACCGACCCCAGGACCCCCGTCCAGGTCAAGCCCGGCCTCAACAAGGTGGGCAACCCCACCGAGGACTCGCCGATCTTCCTAACCACCAACTTCGCCCTGACCTACTACACGGTGGAGTCTGACCTTGCCTCCAACGGCATCGACTCCTACCTCCTGGCGGTTAACACCGACGGGATCGGCGTCCAGGCCTCCGTCGCTGGCGGCCAGATCACCCCCAGCAAGATCAAGGACGCCTTCGCCGAGGCGGGAGTGGACTTCGAGAAGACCAGCCACAAGTCGTTCATCCTTCCAGGAATGGCCGCCAAGTTCAGCGGCGAGCTGGAGGACCTCTACGGCTACAAGGTCAAGGCCCTGGTGGGCCCCGAGGACTCGGGCCGTATCCCCGGCTGGATGGAAAAGCAGTGGCCACCAAAGAAGTAAAGGCGATGAAGGGTGTCCCCTGAGGGACACACCTTTTTCTCTTCTATTTTATTAAGCGATTCTCTGATCCGGAGGATTATCAGCCCGAATTCTCCCGAGGATATCCTTCGGCAGATGGGATCTATCGGATACGGCTGAAGTGGCTAGCTAGTTCTTCAGATCAGATCTTCAATATCTGCCGATCAATATCCCAATTTCCCTCCGATCAGGTTCCTGCCAAATCGGGTCCTCTCAATCCGGCTCCTCAGGCTCCCCGGGGGCCAGGAGAAGGTCCTTGAAGAGGAGGATCTCGATCACCTGGGATACGTACCTTCTCTGCTGGTACCTCTGGATGTCCTCGTTCATCTTCAGCTCGCTCTCGATCTGGACCCTGATCAGAGCCATCCGAAGGTCTCGCCTCTCCTCGTCGTTCAGCTTGACCGAGCAGATCTCGCTCAGCCTTCGAGGGAGGCTGAGGGGATCTTTGAGCACCCTTGCCAGCAGGAGTATGTACCCCTTGGGCTCGGAAGGCCTCCCAACTCCGGTGAGGGTCTCCAGATCTTCGACCGGGTACCTCTCGCCTTCTATCTCCACGTATTCCATCTCTTCACCTCAATACTAAAATCACGATTTAGATCTTCAGTTCTCCCCGAAGGATCGCCTCGCATATGGCGAGGTCCCTGGGCGAGTTGATGTTCAAAGCAAGCTCTGATCTATCGAGGATCAGGTGAAAGTCATCCTGTTCGGACCTGATCCTTGACCCCAGGAGGACGTTCACCCCCGACGGCACGATGAACCGCCCCCCATAGTTGAAGAGTGCGTCGGGCCTGGTCCCCAACCGCCGGTAGATCTCCAGGGGGACGTGGACCGAGAGGGCCGGCAGGGAGACCTGGCCGTAGACCTCTATGATCTCGTCCAGGATATCTCCCCTCAAAAGGGGAAGGTCGGCCATCACCATGAGGACGGGCTCATCGATCCCCGCCTCTTCGACGGCATAGATCATGTCGGGTACATACCCTTCACCCGGCGTCTCCACCACCTCGAGCCCCTCCTCCTCGGACCACCTTCTCGTCTCCGGGACGCTGGCGGTTACCGCCACCAAGATCCTATCGATAGAGCTCTCCCTGAGTGCTGAAACGACCCGGTCGATGAGGGGCCTATGGAGAAGCCTGACCATGGGCTTCTCCCCCATCTTCAGCCTGGTGCCCAGGCCCCCGGCCATCACCACGGCGTCCAGACCGAGACCTCCCCTCCGAGCCCATTGGCGGTCAGGATGGCGGCGGAAACCAAAGCTATCGCTCTCCCCACCTCGTTGGTGGCCCCAAAGCCGTCGCCGGTGGCGCCGCCGAAGTTCCTCCTGGATACGGCCACCATATAGAAAGCGGCGATTTGAGTGATGATGAGGAGGGCAAGGCCCGGAAGCCCCGATAGGGCCCAGGAGATGGTAGCTGCGATCAAAAGACCGACGAGAAAGTCGGATCTATCCGTATTCTCGATGGCGATGGAGCCGAAGCCCCTGTGAAGTGGAGTCGAGAAGGCGGCGAAGGCGATCATGGACTGCTTGGCCGCCACCTCCGCCAGCACCAGGGAGAGGGGGAGGACACCTTCGGGGATCGCCGTCAGGGAGGCGTAGACCGCAAGGATGGTCAGGGTCACGAAGACGACCCCCCCGGTACCGATATATACGTCCTTCATGGCGCTGATCTTCTTCTCCACGGTGGTGTGGGCGCTGACCCCGTCGCCGAAGTCAGCGAGGCCGTCAGCATGGTTTATCCCGCAGAGCTTGTAGATGAAAATCAAAATCAGGGCTGCCGCAATCCCCTGGGGGACGAAGGCGGTCAGGACCAGGGCCAGGGCGGCGTAGATGAGGCCGAGAGCGCCCCCCACCAGGGGAAAGAGATAGATGTGCCTCATCAGGGCCTCGATCCCCTCCATGGATATCCCTACGGGTATGGTGGAGAGGAAGCCAAATCCGGCTTTGAGGGCGGAAAGGTGGTCCTTCAGCCGAACACCGCCCTGGTGTACATGTTCGCCGAAACTCCGCCGATCAACCCGGCGATGACGTCGTCCATGAAGGGGCCGAGCCGCCCCAGAATTCCGGGTTTCGCCTTATCGTAGCGCACGTAATCGAAGCTGCCCTTGAACCCTCCGACGTACTTGGCTATGGTCATCCCGATCACCTCGTCGGCTATGAGCCGGGTGAGGTCCCTCTCATAATCGGAGCTATTCATATTGGGGAGGTTTCCTCCCTTCCCCTCCGCCTCCAGGAGGACCCCCGCGTAGATCAGAAGACATAGGTTCGGGTCGGAGAGGGCGAGATCCAGCTCACCTCGGAACACCGCCTCGGCCTTCTCCCTCGTCTCCACCCCCGGATGGGGAACGTAAAGCTCCAGAGCGGAAAAGACCACTTCGTCGATGGATATCCCCGCCTCAAAGAGCACTTCTCGGATGTCTTTGCCAGAGCCCATATCGATCTGTTACCTGAACCCTCTGAACGGATAAAAGCGTATCTGGTAGCCGGGTATATCGAGATGGGAGAAGTTATTTAAAGTCTGATGTCGAAACGTTATGACGGGATTTTATGAAGACATTGGTCAAGATATTTGTCGATCACGAGCATTTGGGACGCGTGATAAACACACTTACTGAGCTTGGAATAACCGGGTTTTATCTCTATGAGTACAAAGGGATGGCCCCCAGAGAGTGGAGGGACTTCCGGCTGAAGGAGGACCCCGAGATGACCATCGAGGCGATCAGACATCACGCAGAACCCGGTGTATTGGTCAACACCGTCATAGATGGAGACTGTGAGCCGATCGTCAAGGGTCTGGAACAAGCTTTAAAAGGGATAAGGTATACGATAATGGGGCAAAAGGTAACGGTGATGAAGGTCAGAGGAGATTGAGCATCAATGCCGAATTTGAGACGCGAAGTGGAATCTGTGCTCGAGGTCATCAGGAACGCTCTCAGGATGGAGGGTGGAGATATCGAATTGGTGGATATCAATGAAGATGGTGTGGTCAGTGTAAAGCTCACCGGAAGCTGTGCAGGCTGCCCCTTCTCCCAGATGACCCTCAAGAACTTCGTAGAACGAGAGCTGAAGAAGAACGTGGACGGCGTAAAGGAAGTAGTGGCGGTATAGTGCACCCACTTTAGTCGCCCCCATTTTAAGGCCGGTCGTATTTATATTGCTCAACTTGATGATAATCTCTGATGAAGTCGGCTCTTCGCCGACGGTTTAATGCCACAATAAATCAGCGAGAGGCAAGACTTGTGTTTCCGAGTAAGAAAGTTCAAACCTTGATCGGGTCCAGGATCAAAGTGGAGATGAAGGGATCGCAGCGTCACGTTCTGGAGGGAACCCTCAACAGCGTAGACGACTATCTGAACCTCCATCTTCTGGAAACAGTCGAGATCGTAGATGGTGAGAGGGCACGATCCCTAGGTTCAGTGATACTCCGTGGGAACAACATAATCCTCATAAGTCCGGTGGAGTGACTGTCCGGGTGTCCAGATGTATGAGGAAGCGCTGGAGTACATAAAGTCGTGTGAGGACGGAGTTCTGCAGAGCGACCTGTGGAAATGCCTGGATATCGATTCTCGCAAATGCTCCCGCATAGTCTCGAAGCTCTTGAAGGAGGA
>DAINAQ010000049.1:0-7805 GCA_036733325.1 Methanothrix sp. | reverse complement strand
AGACCTCGCCCGCGCCGAAGAGGTCGGGGCGGGAGTGGGCGCACTTCTGGGCGATCGCCGTCGTCTTCATCTCCTGGAAGAGGTTGAGACTGTTGTTAGAGGAGGCGCCGTCGGTCCCCAGGCAGATGTTCGCCCCCGCCCCGGCCAGCCGGTCCAGGGGGGCGATCCCCGAGGCGAGCTTGTGGTTGCTGATGGAGCAGTGGGCGACGTTCACCCCCCGGTCGGCGATGATGGATACGTCCTTTGGCGAGAGCCAGACGCAGTGGGCCGCTACCACCCGGTCGCTGAGAAAGCCCAGGGAGTCCAGATACTCGACGGGGCTTTTGCCCCGGTTTTTGGTGAAGCTCTCCACCTCAGACCTGGTCTCCGAGAGGTGGATGTGGATCATGACATCGTGCTTTTCGGCGAGGTCCAGGGCCCGAGATAACGTCTCCTCCGAGCAGGTGTAGACGGCGTGGGGGCCGACGGCGGGGACGATCAGGTCGTCGCCTTTCCACCGTCGGATGAAGGGCTCGGCCACCTCGATCAGATCGGGCCTCATGTCGAAGAGGACCCCGGACAGAACCGCCCGCAACCCCATCTCCTTCGTCGCCCGGGCCGTCTCGTCCATGAAGTAGTACATGTCGTTGTAGCAGGTGATCCCCGACCTGATCATCTCCAGGCAGCCGAGCTTCACCCCCCACCGGATGTCCTCGGCTGTCAGCTTCGCCTCCAGAGGCCAGATCTTCTCCGAGAGCCAGGGCATGAGCTCCATGTCGTCGGCGTAGCCCCGAAAGAGGGTCATGGCCAGGTGGGTGTGGGCGTTGACGAGGCCCGGTATGGCCAGCTTCCCGGAGCCCTCGATCACCCTGTCGTCGCCCGACTCGTCGATGACCCCCGGTCCCACCCCAGAGATCCGGCCGCCATCGATGGCGATGTTCACGTCCCGGCGAAGCCTTCCCCCCTCCACGATCGAGGCGTTTCTGATCAGCATGGTCTCCCCATTCTTCTGCCATCGGCGTTAAAACTTTTGCGAGGGGCCAGATCGCCAGGCTTAAAAAGTCCGGGCTCCAAGGAAAAGGAGCGTGCTGAGGTAGCCAAGCGGCCCACGGCGCCGGTCTTGAACTCGGACCATCGCCCAAAGCGAGAGGTCCGACGGGGGAACCGGTGGTGCACTGCGCCTCGTGAGTTCAAATCTCACCCTCAGCGCCAAATTTACCAATAGTGTTCAAGCACTTCAAGTCTATTTTGTCTGATGTTGAATTGGACAGCAAATCGAAAAAGTCACTTTATGAATATCTCTCACAGGTTCAGAATGAGTTGCTTCCAAGTCCGTAGAATCAGTGTGATGGGCGAAAGGGAGAAACAGGTAGTTTTTGCGTGATTTCTATCCGACCGGATATGCAGACGATTTCTCGCCCACTGTTGCCGCCACTGGTTCACCGCCCACCTCCTGAGGGCGGGGATGCCCGCGAGTTCATCCAGGAGCTGAGGAGCAATGCCCGGAAAGAGGCGATAGATATCTGCGACCATATTGACCGCAAAGAGTTTTCGCCAAAGCTACCTCACCCACATGCCCGCAGCTGGGGATATAGCGAAGGGTATATCCTTCACCATATTTAACTAGGCCAAGATGAGGATCTACATAGATGAATCTGGCAACTTGGGCGGTATAGGGTCTAAGACCTCGGAAGAGGACCCCTATTTTGTTCTTGCAGCGTTGGTTGCCAGGGAGGAGATCCCCATTCGAAGATGTATAAAGGACGTGAGGCATACACTCAAGAAGAGATACAAAGTAAAATCGGAGCTTAAGTTTAAAGAATCCGATGATCCGATAAAACGACGCATCCTTAAGTGCATCGCGGAGACGAATAACGATATCTCCTATATCTTTTTGCGTAAAGATCAACCTGCTTTGTTGACCTCTTATCTCGGTGTGGAGCCCCAACTGCTTTACAACGATCTATGTAAGCAACTATTGCGGCGGGTGATCCTCAGCTACGACCTCGAAGGGGTAATTGAGGTCGTTATAGATAGGTTTCTCTATGGGGATGCTCGGAGAAAGTTTGATCGATACCTGTTAACGGCCCTGGAGAGGGACATACGCATCTCCCATCTGGACTCTAAGCAATGCCCCTGCCTCCAGGCAGCTGATTTTGTTGTCGGAGCCATAGCACGTAAATATAGGGACAACGATGAGCTATTTTACCGCAGAATTCAGCATAAGATAACGGTGGCTTTCGAGTTCACAGAATAGATTTAGTGAACCCCTCTCTAATCGTCCCACCTGCTAATAAGCAGCATCATCCTTTCGAGAGGGTCTTACTCACTTAGAAAGTCGATGCTCTTCTTGATATTTAAGGGCCTCGGTGTCGGGGCACCCGAGAACTAGCCGCACTAACTCTAGATGGAGCTAGATACTGAAAATTGTATGGGAACTCGATTTCTTATGTAACCATGTGCTACTAGATGGACGGTCGGGTTACATAAGAAATCCGCTCTACCCCAGCCATCGAGTACGAGGCCGAAAGGCACACCCGGCTGGTCATATTCGAGCGGCTCCTGGGGTCGGTCTTCCTGGCCCTGCTGATCACGGCCATCAGCAAGACCTATCTCATAAGATGAGGATAAAGATAAAAAGGGCGAGAGCGGCCTGGGGAAGGACTGAACTGGGGACCTGCTCTGATATGCGATCTTTCCGGGATGGGTACGATGGTCAGGATATGCGGCATCGGGGGAGACTTCTTCAAGTCGAGGTTCAACATCGGGCTTGTAGCGCTCCTCCTGATCCTGGGGGCCCTCTCCTATGCCTTCACCGGAGGGAGCGCCCCGGCGACGCAGGCTTACGATTCGGGCCGATCGGGATCGGGCTCGATGGAGATCCACTTCTTCTACCTCCCCACCTGCCCCCACTGTGCCGAGCAGAAGCCGATCTTCGAGGCGCTGACGAGGGAGGGGATCGAGGGCGTCTCGTTTCGTTCCACCGACGTCTCGACGGCTGCGGGCTACGCCCTGCTCCGGGAGACGGCCTCCGGGGCGGGGCTTGACGCTGCCAACCTGAGCGTCCCCGCCATCTTCGTGGACGGAAGGGCGCTCGTGGGGTTTCATTCCCGAGAGGAGATCCTGGCCGCCATCGACGAGCAGAGACGCCTGGCGGAGGGGAAGGAGGCGAAGGAGAAGGAGACGAAGGAGAAGGAGACGAAGCAGTCGGTGGTGGCGAATGAGGGGGAGGAGGCGAAGCAGGCGGAGGAGGCGATAGAGAAGCAGAGGGAGGAGGACGAGGAGAAGGAGGCGGAAGGCGGACCCGGAGACGGCGCCGCCCGGGGATGGGAGCCGGGGCGGACGGGCTACGATCTCCCGCTCCTCGGAGAGATCGACCTCTCCAAGTACTCTCTTCCCGCCCTCGCCGTCATCCTGGGTCTCGTGGACGGGTTCAACCCCTGCGCGATGTGGGTCCTCGTCTACCTGATAGGGGTTCTCGCCGGGGTGGGGGAGAAAAGAAAGGTCTGGCTGATCGTGGGAAGCTTCGTCTTCGCCTCGGGGGTCATCTACTTTCTAATCATGACCGCCTGGATAAACGTGTTCATCTTTCTGGGATACATCAGGCTTCTGACCATCCTCATCGGCCTCCTGGCCCTGGGCGGGGGGATCCTGAGCATCAGGGAGTACCTGACCACGGAAGGCAGCCTCACCTGCAGGGTCGCGGACGAGGAGGCGCGAAAGAGGACCCGAGGGCGGATCGACGAGATCATCCGCCAACCCCTCTCCCTCTCCATCTTCTTATCCATCGTCGCCCTGGCCTTTGTCGTCAACTCCGTCGAGTTCCTCTGCTCATCGGCGATCCCCGCCGTCTTCACCTCCATCCTCGCCTTCAGCGGGTTATCCGCAATCGAGAGCTATCTCCTCATCGCCCTCTACACCTTCTTCTTCATGCTCGACGACATGGTGATCTTCAGCATGGCGGCGTTTGCCGTCGGAAGCTCCTTCGGGATGAAGTATGCGAGATGCTGCAAGGCCCTTGGCGGGATCCTCCTCGCCGCATTGGGCCTGGTGATGCTCTTCGCCCCTGATCTTTTGAGGTAGAACGATGGAGGAGAGAGAAGGGGGAGATAAAAAGGAGGAGAGGAGGAGAACACCGGGGGGAGCGAGAGAACACCAGGGGAGAGAGAACACCAGGGGAGAGAGAACACCAGGGGAGAGAGAACACCGGATAGAGGAGAACGATAGACGGCGGGATGCTAAGAAGATCCTGAAGCGATCCTTTGTCCTCATGAGGCTTTGCGAATAGGCGATTCATCAAAGAGCGACGATACCGAAAGAGATTTCGCTTAATGGGACTATGCAGATCCAGGTGATCTGATGAGGCTGGGGTTATTCCTGGGGTTGGTGGCATTGCTTCTAATTTGCGGATGCCTGGAAGTAGAACATGATGCAGAAGAACCATCATCCACCGAGGCGACGAACGAAACCCTCGAAAATGAATCGTCGGCCTCGGGGCCGAGCTGCGGATGTCTTGGAGGAGAAGAGTACCTCGAACGGGTATTCTCCGCTCTGGAGCGTGGAGAGACTTGATTTGAGCTCTTTGGTCCTCCGGAGAGGCTATCCATCGCCATCTATTTTATCCGGATTTCTACATTCGATCTTCGACCTCCATTGGACCCCCCGCTCTGAGCCCTATTTGAGCCCGATCTGAGCCTATTTGAGCCCAATATCGTCTTCCACTCTGATTTTTCAAGTTGCTCCAATTCGCCTCAAGCCGCCTCCATTCTGCTCTTTCTAGGCCATGCTTTAAATAGTGGTGGCTGGATCTAGACCTGGTACGATCATCTGTCAGCTTTACAATGATCATCAACTGCAGGAATTACAGAGTTGGAACGTCAAAAGCTCGTATGTCCTTACATCAAACCGTCAAAATACGGTTCATAAATTAGATCTGAGCTAATTTGATGACCACTATTCTGGCCCTTCATATCGTGGCGTCCATCTGTCTGCTCCTGAAGAGGTTAAAATGCCGTTTGAAGATTTGAATATCACAGAGCCGCTCCAGCGAGCGTTGATCAAAGAAGGATATTCCGAACCCACGCCGATACAGGCAGGAGCCATACCCCACATTCTTAAGGGCGAGGACATGATGGGCATCGCCCAGACGGGAACGGGAAAGACCGCTGCCTTCGTTCTGCCCGTCCTCCAGAGGATCTCCGAAACGAGGAGGCCACCGGTTCCCGGCGCCCCCCGAGCCCTGGTTCTCGCTCCTACCCGGGAGCTGGCGGCCCAGATCGACGCGAGCTTCGGCACCTACGGCCAGTTCCTCCGGTTCAGACACACCGCCGTATACGGCGGGGTAAACCAGGGGCCCCAGGTGAAGGCCCTATCCCGGGGGGTCGACGCCCTCGTCGCCACCCCAGGTCGGCTCCTGGACCTGATGGACCAGGGCTACATAAGGCTGAAGGAGGTGGAGTTCTTCGTCCTCGACGAGGCGGACAGGATGCTGGACATGGGCTTCGCCAACGATGTGAATAAGATCGTCTCCAGCCTTCCCCAGAAACGCCATTCCCTCTTCTTCGCCGCCACCATGTCAAAGGAGATCGGAGAGCTGGCGGGAAGACTTCTGACCCGACCGGTCAGAATCGAGGTGGCCCCTCAGGCGACCCCGGTGGAGAAGATCGAGCAGAGGCTATTCTTCGTAGACCAGAAGAACAAGGACCCTCTTCTCATAGGGCTTCTCCAGCAGAGGCCGTTGAAGCGGGTTCTGGTCTTCACCCGGACGAAGCGGCGTGCGGACAGGGTCGCCTCAGTTCTGAAGAAGAACGGGATAAAGGCAAACTCCATCCACGGCGATAAATCGCAGAACCAGCGGACTCAGGCTTTGAACGGCTTCAAGTCGGGCCGATTGCAGGTTCTGGTGGCAACCGACATCGCGGCCCGAGGAATCGACGTGGAGGAGATATCCCACGTCATAAACTACGATCTGCCCAATGAGGCCGAGAGCTACGTCCACCGGATCGGACGAACGGGACGCGCCGGTGCAGCCGGCACTGCATACTCATTCTGCTCGGCCGAGGAGAGGAGCTTCCTCCGCGATATCGAGAGGCTGACCAGGACCAGGATAGAGCAGATGAATCATCGATACCATTCAGATGCTGCGAAGAACGCCTCCGGCGCCGCAGCAAAGCCCGCCCCTAAAGGATCGCGAGGCGTTCCGAGAAGGGCGAAACATGAGGGCGTACAAAGATCAGGTTCTCGAAGATCTCGTCATCCTGCCGTACGTCGCTAGATATCGGTGGATTTCCTTCACGGCTATTTATCAAAAATAGCCGGTTTCCGCCTATTTTTGCGCAGGGGGCCGAGTCCTTTCAGAGATGAAAAAAGATGAAGAATACCTCGAAAAAATCCAAAATTGGATCCTTTCGAAGATTCCTTCAGGCGGGTCCTTCCTTCCGAGACTAGCGATTGAAAGGCTACACATTCTTCCTTATGATCTTGATCTCCCCATTGGACTTCTCGGCCATCTCCTCGGCCACATTGACGGAGATTCCCAGATCCGACGGCTTCGCCCGGTCCCCGTAATTGAAATGTCGGCCGAGACAATCCATCCCCACCTTCTTCCCGTTCTCCATCTTCCTGAATTCCATGTAAATTTTTTCTACCATATCCGCCATCTCCAATGCCGGCAACGCTGGCCGCCTTCCTTTATCCTCGAAATCCGGGCCGAAGGCCTTGATAAGAAATCGACGGCTCTTGCTCTGCGGATTAATTGGAGCAGATCCCTCTTAAGGCTTTTGGAAAAAAGGGCGAAGTGAGCGGATCCCTTATGGAACCGGAATTCTGATGAAATCCATCAGTCAGATTAAATATTGAAAGGTGACAGTTCTCTGAGCCTCACATCCTCTGAAGGTGTCGAGCCTCGTATCCTCTGAAGGTGCTGGGCTTCATCCCCTCTGTAGATCCTTGACCACGCAGGTGGGGTCCTCACCGCAGACGTCGCCGCAGTAATACCTCGCCTTCTGCCGACATCCACCGCAAACCTCCAGGTACTCGCACTCGCCGCAGGCGCCCGTGAGCTTCGACCTTATGTCCCTCAGGGCCAGGAGCTCGGGGACGGGATGGTCGATCCAGATGTCCGAAAAGCTCCTCTCCCGGACGTTCCCCACCACCACCTCGGGCATGAAGTGGCAGGGAAGGACGTCGCCCCGGTGGTTGATGTTGGCCACCTTCACCCCCGCTGTGCAGCCTCCGGCGTTCTTGAGCAGCTTTCGGATCCGCTCCCGCCTCTCGGGCTCGTCCTTCAGCATCTCCAGGAGGTAGGCCCCGTCCATGGGCGAGTCGGTGGAGAGGATCTCGATCTCCTGGTCCTTCAGCTCGACGGCCGCCTCGGCCAGGAACCTGATCACGCTCCTCCTCTCCTCGGCGGTCACGTCCCGGTCCGATATGTCGGCCCCCCTCCCCACGGGGACGAGGTGGTAGAGGCAGAACCGCGGAATCCCCATCTCCAGGGTCAGGTCCAGGAGGGCGGGGATCTCGTGCCAGTTGTCCTTGGTCAGGGTCACTCGGAGCCCCGTCTTGAGGCCGGCATCCCGAGCGTTGGTCAGCCCTTCGATCGCCCTCTCGTAGGCGCCCTCGACCCCCCGGAACCGATCGTGGACATCGGGCCTGCAGGAGTCGAGGCTGACTCCGACGTACCTGATCTCCGCCTCTTTGAGCAGGCGCGCCACCTCCGGGGTTATGAGGGTCCCGTTGGTGGAGATGACCGTCCTCAGGCCTATCTCTTTGGCGTGGAAGGCGTAGGCGTAGAAGTTGCGGCTGAGGAGGGGCTCGCCTCCGGTGAG
>DAINAQ010000048.1:0-7884 GCA_036733325.1 Methanothrix sp. | reverse complement strand
GCTTGTGGTCGGCGTGGACGACGGCGTCGATGTCCATCATCTCCTGGATCAGGTCCGCCTCCAGGGCGTGCCTCCCGGCGGTGTCGACGATCTGGACGTCGTACTTCTTGCTGGCTTCTAGGCCCCTTTTGGCGACGGCGGGGGCGTCGGGGTTACCCTTTTCGCCGTAGAAGAAGACCCCCTGCTTCTCGCAGAGGGCCTTCAGCTGGTCGTAGGCTCCGGCCCTGAAGGTGTCGGCGCAGACGACCGCTGAGCGGAGCCCCTTCCTCTGGAAGAAGGTGGCCAGCTTCGCCGCGGTGGTGGTTTTACCACTGCCCTGAAGCCCGACCAGCATGATGGTCTGCTTCTCCAGGGTGACCGGCGAGCTTTTGCCGACAAGGTTCAGGAGCTCCTGGTAGACGATGTTGATAACGTGCTCTCGCGGGTTCATGCCCGGGGCGGGCTTCTCGGAGAGGGCCCGATCCCGGATCCGGTTGGAGAGGTTCATCACCAGCTTGACGTTGACATCGGCCTGGAGGAGAGCCCGCTGGATCTCCCTCACCGCCTCGTCGACCACCTGCTTGTCTATCCTGCTGGCGGAGGCGATCTTCTTCAGCGCCCCCCTCAGAGATCCGCCAAGGCTGTCCAGAACCATTTTGACCAAACACCCGTCGATGCATGCATAGATTAAAGAAACGTCCCGACCGGGATTCGAACCCGGGTCTGAGGCTCTCTGCGCGAACTCCCGCTCCGCAGGCCTCTAGGATGTCCACTACCCTATCGGGACACGATGCCGGATAGACGGTTATGGTAATTAAGCCTGTTGATTTGAGTTTTGGGGCTCCGACCGCGACATGCCTGGAAGGTTCTTACCGCCCTCAGAAACTCGATCCGGCTGAACTGGGGCCAGTAAGGGGCGCAGAAGTGGACGGGGCAGCTGTTCCCGTTGGCCTGCCAGGGGAGAAAGTTCGAGGTCCGGACTTCCCCGCCGGTCCTTATTATCAGGTCCACCTTCGGCAGGGGCTCGCCCCCCTGGGGGTAGAGGTGGGATGCCACCAGGTTCTGATCCAGATCCCGGGGGTCGAGGCTCCCAGCCCTGACCTCGATGGCCAGAGACCGAGCGGCGTCGGCGAGCTCGCTCTTTCCTCCGTAGGCGAGGGCCAGGTTGAAGTGCATCCGGTCGTAGCCAGAGGTGGCGGCCTCCACTTTCCGGATCGCCTCCTGCAGGGGGCCGGGCAACAGGCCGGTCCTGCCGATGGCCCTGACCCGGATCTTGTTCTTGTGGACCTTCTCCGACGCGGCCAGCTCCAGAAGCTTCCTCTCTATCAGCTCGAAGAGGTACTCCTTCTCCGCCTCCTCTCGGTCGAAGTTCTCGGTGGAGAAGGTGTAGACGGAGAGGTGCTTCACCCCCAGCTCCAGACACCAGTCGGCCACCATCTCCGTCGTCTCGGCGCCCCGGCTGTGGCCGTCGAGGCTGGACACCCCCCTCATCTTTGCGTAACGCCGGTTTCCGTCCTGGATGATGGCCACGTGCCGGGGGACGCTGCCCTTCAGCGCTCTCCACCTCAACGCCCCTTCCAGGAGGGACCGCAGAAGTCCTGGCGATTCTGAGGCGGTGATACTCGGGAAGAGATCCATCCCCATCACCTCGTCGAGTTACTATTTAAAGGGTCCTCTCCAGGCTCCATCAGGTACGGCCTCTTTCGGGGATATGGAGGAAAAATACTAATAGGCATGAAGTTGTGGGTGAGTGCTGAGGGCCCGTGGTCTAGGTGGTTATGACATCGCCTTCACACGGCGGGGATCACGCGTTCGAATCGCGTCGGGCCCATGGACCTTTTTTGGTCACAAGCTTTAACTATAATATCCGGCCATTAGCACTGCTGAATGAACTTCAGGTTATCTGCCCCCGAATGTCGGATTTGATGCTTGATTCGTTCTTTTGAGGTGATACGCTGGCAAATTATGCGAGTACAAAAAGGAAAAGGAATGCCGAAGGCCCGGAGGTCGTGACCCGGGTCCGCCTGCCGAGAGCCCATGATCGAGAGGTCTTCGGATACGTGGAGACCCTCCTCGGCTCCAACCGGCTGCTGGTCAGATGTCTCGACGGCAAAGAGAGGATGGCGAGGATCCCCGGCAAGATGAAGAAGAGGATCTGGATCCGGGAAGGCGACGTGGTCATCGTGGTCCCCTGGGAGTTTCAGGACGAGAAGGCCGACGTCGTATGGAGGTACACCGGGCCTCAGGTCGATTACCTGGTGCGAAAGGGGTACCTTCAAAGGTAGCCATGACCGAAGAATCCAAGAAGCAGAGACAGTTCGAGGCGAAGATCGACCTGATGCGGGAGCGAATCAAGGATTCTGACGACCTGAAAGTTCAAGACGAGGTCTTCGACCGGCGCGCCCTGATGGACCTTTACGCCCTCGCGAGCAAGGGCGTGATCGGCTCCCTCGGCGGGGCGGTGAGCACCGGCAAGGAAGCCAACATATTTCGCGCCAAGGGAGAAGATAATAAGGACCTCGCCGTCAAGATTTACCGAATAAATACCAGCAACTTCAAGGCGATGCAAAACTACCTCCTCGGCGACCCCCGGTTTGGCAGCATCAAGGGGACCAAAAGGGCGGTGATCGTCGCCTGGACGAGAAAGGAGTATAGAAACCTCAATCGGGCTGAAGAGGTGGGGGTTAAGGTGCCTCATCCCATCGCCATGAGGGAGAACATCCTCGTCATGGAGATGGTGGGGAGCGGGGAAGCGCCCGCGCCCCAGCTGAAGGACGTCATCCTCGAGCCGGAAGAGGCGGAGCGGGCCTTCGAGAAGATCGCAGAGTACGTATCTCTTCTCTACAACAAGGCGAACCTGGTCCACGCTGACCTTAGCGAGTTCAACATCCTCTACCACGAAGGAGAGCCTGTTATCATAGACATGGGCCAGTCGGTGACCCGAGAACACCCCATGGCCAGGGACTTTCTGGAGAGGGACATATCAAACCTGGCTCGTTACTTCAAAAAGAAGTACGCCGTCGGCTCGGAAGAGGCGGTCAAGGAGAAGATCAGAGCCGGAAAGGATCTCTGACTTTTCTATAATTGGAACTTTGGAAACATCCAGGAATCGGAATAGTTTAGTCACAATATCGCTGAACATTTTCGCGGAGACTGATAATTTTGCACGTCAAGATTCCAGCAGATCGGATAGGGGTTCTGGTGGGCCCTTCGGGATCGGTGAAGAGCATGCTCGAAGAGAAGACCGGCGCAGAGCTGGTGATAGATAGCGATACCGGCGCAGTGGAGATAGTCGCCGGAGAGGACCCGATAATGGCGATGCGCCTTGCCGAGATAGTCCGGGCGATAGGCCGCGGCTTCTCACCAGAAAGAGCTTATCCGCTTATCGAGGACGAGATGCTGATGCTGGACGTCATAGACCTCTCCCGGGTCTGCAACACCAAAAGCGACATGGCCCGGATAAAGGGGAGGATAATCGGCAAAGACGGCCGGACCCGAGAGATCACCGAGAAGCTGACCGGGGTGGGGATCTCGGTCTACGGCAAGACCGTGGGGATCATCGGAAATCCCGATCAGATCCGGATCGCTCGAACCGCCATCGAGATGCTGATGGACGGAGCTCCTCACGGTGCAGTTTACGGCTACCTGGAGAAGAAGAACCAGGAGCTGGTCCGGTCCAGCATGGGCGACCTCTGATCATTCCAGGGCGACACCCCATCCTGCCCACGACGTTTATCCTATTCTGGCGGGCGAATTCTGGGGCCGGAGCCTCCAGGGTCGTTACCGTTCTCGTCCGTCAGCGCGGCTGAGTGCCCCCTCCCTGGAGTTGACGAGGTGCCCATTGAACCTCTACGCCTGGTCGAAGCCGCCAGGCTTGTCGGGGTCCGTCCTCCAGGACTCCATGGAGAAGGCCGATGGAGAAGTCTCGATGCGGAAGGCACCGACGGAGAAGGCCGACGGAGAAGGTCGGATGCAGAAGGCGGCCCGCCACAGACTCACGGTAAATGGTGTGATGGTAGCTTTCGCCGGAAGATCTCTGTTCGGCGAAGATCTGGAGAACGACTGCTCCTGGCAGCTGCTCCGATCTCGGCCTCCTCCCCGTCGATCCTGAGCGGCTGAAGGGACAGGTTCATCACGACCGTCGATCTTTCACCTGGTCGTATATGCCTCGTCAGAACCAGAGCAATTTCGCTGAACACGAACCCCGGAGGACCAAAAATTGGACTTCACCCCTGAGCTGACCCTCTACGACTGGCTCTTGATCGCCATCCTGGCCCTGAACCTGCACTGGGTCCTGGCCGTGCGGCTGGGCCGGGCCCGGGGCCCCGGGGGGCTGAACCTGGGGAACTGGGGTCCGGTGATCATGATCAGGACCACCAGGTGGCTTTCGCTCATCGACCGGCTCAGCGGGCCGAAGAGGTTCTGGAAGGCGGCCATCGCCGCCGGGATCCCCCTGGTGGTCCTGGGGATGTTCTCCTTCCTCGCTTTCTTCCTCCTGATGACCCTGGCGGTGATGCGGTCACCTCCCGAGCCGTCGGTCTACACCGCCCCCAGGAACGTCCTTCTGATACCGGGGATAAACCAGTTCATACCCCTATGGTGGGGGTGGATCGCCCTCTTCGTGACCATGGCCGTCCACGAGTTCAGCCACGGGATCCTCTGCCGGGCTGAGGGGATCAGGGTCAAGTCCATGGGGATAGCCCTCCTGATAGCTCCGGTGGCCGCCTTCGTCGAGCCGGACGAGGAGGAGCTCTTCGGATCGGAAGGTAAGAGGGCCAAGGCGACTCGGGCGGCTCGGGTTCGGATCCTCTCCGCGGGGGTGATTGCGAACTTCGTGGTGGCGGCTCTGGCCCTGGCCCTCTTCTTCGGCCCGGTGATCGGGGCGATCGCCCCCGTGGACAGGGTGGTGGTGGTGGACGTGGCCCCCGGCTCCGAGGCGGAGGTGGCCGGCTTAGAGGAGCAGATGATCCTCCTCGAAGCCGACGGGATGCAGATCAAGAGCCTCCAAGATCTGGCGGCGAAAGAGGGAGGTCCAGAGAGCCTCAAGCTCCTCGGGGATGAGGACGCCGTCGACCTGAGCCTGGAGGGTCCCATTCGGAGGGGTGTGGTCGTCTCCTACGTCTTCGAAGGGTCGGCCGCCGAGGGGGCGGGGATGGTCTCGGGGGTGACCATCTCCGAGATCGACGGCGTTCCCACCCCGGACTGGGAGTCCTTCAGGTCCTTCATGAACTCCACCGCTGAAGGGGAGACGGTCACCCTGGGGACGAACCGGGGCGACTTCGCGGTCAACTTGACCGCCAACCCCGACGGATCGGGGACGGGGTTCATTGGGGTCGGCTTCTCCGGGGTCTCGGCGAACGCCGTCTACCTGGACGGAGCCACCTTCCAGGAGTTTCCGGCGGGGCCCTTCCTCTCCGCCCTGGAAGAGATGCCCAGGTCCGGCCTCTTCGGCCTTCTATCTCTGATGGGCCTACCCTTCACGGGGATCGCCGGATTCACCGAGATGGGCTTTCCGGGCTTCTCGGGGTGGATCGTCCAGCTCTACCAGCCGACCGGCTGGGCCGAGCCCCTGGGCGGAAAGATCTTCTGGATCGCAAACTTCCTCTTCTGGGTGGGGCTGATCAACCTCTACGCCGGCCTCTTCAACTGCCTTCCTGCGGTGCCCCTGGACGGAGGGCACATCTTTAGGGATTTGCTGCACATGGGATTTGCGGCGGTCTTCAAGAGCGAGGCCAGGGCGGAGAGGATGACCAGGGTGGTGGTGGCGCTGATGGCCTGGCTGATCTTCTCGTCGCTGATCTTCATCATCGTCGCCCCCTACCTGGCCCACGGATTTGGGGGCTAGACCCCCAATCCGTCCTGTTCTGCAGAAAATTGACCGGCTTCTAAAAATCTAAATCTCAGACTTCCCCTTCTCCAGCGCTTCCTTTCCAACCTCTCCATCTCCAACCTTCTTCTCCGACATCTACCTCTCCATCGTCCCCTTCTCCAACCTCTCCATCTCCAGGAGGCGGGCGACGGCGTAGGCGGGGAAGACCTCGGAGACCGATCTTCTGTACTTCTCCGAAAGCCGGACCCATTGGAGATCGAGGAGGCGGGCCACCTCCTCGATCAGCCCCTCGCCGATCCCGGCGGCGACGATGAGGTCCAGGGCGTGCTCCTCGCTCAATCTGAGAACTCCATCCATCAGGAGCTCCAACTGGCGGGCCTTGGCCCGGCGGGCGATCGCCTCGACCCCCTGGGGGCCGATCTCCTCGGGGTCGGCGCAGACGGTCCTGGCGAGCCTCCTCTCGGCCGAGATCCGGCCCTTACCGGCGCCGTCGGGGGTCTCCACGGTGTACTCGTCCTCACCGATCTCTCCCAGGAGGAGGTGGGCGTCGGCGGCGATGGCGAAGAGCTCGGAAGATAAGGGAATGCTTCTCCCCCCGATCTCCACCTGCCGAAGGAGGGCGGCCAGGTTCGTCCTCAGGAGGCCGGAGTAGATCAGCTCCCCCCGGGCCAGCCGCTCGAAGTCGGTTCGTGCGGCCTTGGGCCCGGACTTTATCGGTATGAGGTCGGTGGTGGTGGAGCCCATGTCCACGAAGATGCAGTCTCCGATCTCCTTTGAGACCAGGGCCGCCGAGGCGGACCAGTTGGCGGCGGCGAGGTCGGAGACGTCGGTCCACAAAAAGCCGTCCACCCCCCAGAAGCTTACCGGGCAGGAGAAGGACCGCTCGACCACCCCCTTGATGAAGAGGACGCCGGACCTTTTGTTCGAGAAGCAGTCGGCCAGCTCTCCGGTCATGACCACAGCGAGGGCCTGGGGTTCGGCCTCGGCGGAGATCCGGCGGAGGAGGGGCTCCAGGGGGGCCTCTTTCCAGAGGGGGAGGTACTCGATTCTGGTGAAAAGACCGTCGGAGCTGGCGGCTTTGGTGTTGGCTCCCCCTATGTCGAGGCCCAGGATCATACCCGTCGAGGACCCGATATACCATAAAAGCTTTAGGCTAATCGGCCGCTAACTAGGCACCTAGCTTTTGGAGAGATGATCATGGCTGCCAAGGAGAAGTATCCCGAGCCCACTTATCTTGAATACGGATTTGGTGAGCTGGAACATGACGTCATCAAGAAGGAGCTCTGCTGTTACTGCGGAAACTGCATCGCCTTCTGCCCCAAGATCGATAAAGAGGGGAACCGGCCCGAGCTGATCGATTACGACCCCCTCTGCGGCCTCTGCTACGCCTATTGTCCCCGAACCATGCTGGACATGCCCGGGATGGCCAAGAGGATCTTCGGGAGGGAAAGGAGGGAGGACGAGCCCCTGGGGATATACCGGAAGGCCGCCTCCGCCAAGATCGCAAAGTCGGGCTCCAGGTTCCAGGACGGGGGGGTCGCGACCGCCCTCCTCATTCAGGCCCTCGAATCCGGGGTCATCGACTCCGCCGTCGTCACCGACAAGGACGACAAATGGATGGGGGTCCCCAGGGTGGCGACAACGCCTGAGGAGATCGCCGCCTCCGCGGGGACCAAGTACACCATCACCCCCAGCGTCACCGGGGTCCAGATGGCCATGGACCAGGGGTTCAAGAAGATCGGGTTCGTCGGCACCCCCTGCCAGATCCAGGCCCTGAGGAAGGTCCAGCTCCTGGAAGAGCCCTATCAGTTCGGCCAGGAGAAAATCGCCCTTCTGGTGGGGCTATTCTGCATGGAGAACTTCGAGTACGAGCGGCTCTTCCCCGAGCTGGTCCAGAAGACCTTCGGCCTAGAGCCGGAGGCGGTCGACAAGTTCGAGATCCAGAAGGGGATGTTCCGGGTCCTCTCCGGCGACATGGTCAAGGAGGTCCCCATCGAGGAGACCGACGAATACGTCTGGAAGGGGTGCGGACCCTGCTTCGACTTCGCCGCGGAGCTGGCCGACGTCTCCGTGGG
>DAINAQ010000047.1:0-8073 GCA_036733325.1 Methanothrix sp. | reverse complement strand
CCATCCCAGAAGTCGACTATGACCTTCTTGATGAGGCCGATCTCCTCTTCGAATCCAGGTTTCATCATCCAAGCCCTGCATGTATACACAAGGGAGATCTTCGTTTGGCGATACTCATCCTTTTATTTTTTGGAATTACTCGTAGATTAAGCTATTCCGTCGAGCAGGTCTGAAAGGCGAAATATGCTATTATTATATAATTTATTTAATAATACTCCTTTTTCCATCCGCCTAAGCAAGCCTGGCGAATCCATCCGTCTCGCCGATTGGGTCGAAAATTATTAAATAGATAAGAACGTCTTATAAGGTGATTTGAATGAAGGGTGTTGGAGGGGGTAGCATGAGATGCCTAATTTGTCTCGCGGTCGCGCTCCTGGCGCTGGCGCCGATGGCCCTCGGCGCGGTAGGGTTAGTTGAACAATCAGGGGGGTCGGCCTCCGCCGATCTCGCCAGTTCGTATTACGTCGAGGCTCCGGCCCTCAAGGGACCTTACGACGAAGGATTTTCTCCGACCGAGCTCGACTTCGGGACGCCTGAGATGTACACCTTCGCGCCGCCGGATGACGGGCTCAGCTTCGTCTCCGCGACGCCTCCTGAGTCGGTTCAGACCGGGATGGAGGGTACCTCTGCCACCGCCTCCGTCTCCTGGTACTGGCCAGGCTCTGTAGAGTCCCAGAACAAGCTCTACATCCAGACCCCCAGCGGAGTGGCGACGGTGGCGGGCTGCGGCAACGGCGGCCATCTTCCTCTCTGGGCTAAGGTGGCCTATACGGGGAACTTCTTCGTCTACGAGTGGTACCCGAACCAGCTCACTCCGACCGTAAACTGGCATTTCTGGACCTGGCCCAACTATCTCAAGGGATGGTTCAGGGGCGATGACGCCGGATGGCATATAATATGCTTCCACTGCGACAAGTCCAGCAACTACGTCTATATCTACGTCTTCCCGGATTCGGGATCGCAAGCTGGTGGAGCATACGGGACCCATTCAGGAGGAATTCCCGGATACTACGACGGAGGATCAGGGTCCTATGCTGGAGGATTATCATCCTACGCTGATGGAGCGCCTGGACCCTACGCTGGAGAAATGTCCGGATATTACGAAGGAACATCAGGATCCTATGCTGGAACGGGGACGACGACGGGCTGCCCGAGGATAGAAGCACCTCAGACGGTGCCGACCATCACCTCACTTGCTGGCGATGGCCTCTCCGCGGGCCTGGGGATGTCCACGCCCACACCGCCTGATCCCGTCTCCGAGGGGCTGATGCCCACGGACCTCCGGCTTCCGGCTCCGGAATGCATCACCAGTCCGGGCGGTCATCAGGGCGACAGCTGTACCTCCGGTGGCGGCTACGCAACCTGTGGTACCACCTCACCCTGCGGCGTCTCTTCCGGAGGGTCGACGGGTTACTGCTGGGGCGGGACGGGCACCATAACACCGCCCGGCTTCAACGAGGAGATCACCTATACGGTATCCGATTTCGGATTGGTCTATACGCCGATGGCCGCGTGCAGGCACAATGAGTACTACGTCCAGACATGGCCCAACAGGCTGACTACGGTGGCCAGCACCCAGAAGGACGAGTGGCTCCCCCTGTGGTCCAAGATTTCGCGCCCGGGGATGTACTGGTCCTTCGAATGGCCTCCCTGCAAGTCCGGATGCTACTGCCAGCCCGAGGTGAAGAGCCTGGGCTACAAGAAAGAGGGGTGGTATCCCACCTGGTTCAAGAGCAGTACCCCAGGATGGCACCTCTTATGCTACCAGTGCAACGACTGGAGCAATTACGTATACATCTACGTCTGGCCCTTCGACTGCTGAACGGCCTCCCCTCCCCTCCAATTTCGGGGGGAGGGGCGATCTCTTTATATACAGCGAGCTTGGGTCTAATCTGAAGCAATTTGATGTAATTACCCTTACTGGAGGATGTTTATTGGCGAGAAGATCACAGAGGAAGTCTGACAGCAGGAAGGTCAAGACGAAGCAGTGGTATAAGGTCGTGGGCCCCGACATGTTTGGAAAGTCTCCCGTCGGGGAGACCCTGGCCAGCGACCCGGGCAAGCTGATGGGGCGGGTCATCGAGACCACCCTGGGAGAGCTGACCAACAACTTCTCCAAGCAGAACACCAAGCTCAAGTTCAGGGTGGACCAGGTGGCCGGCGACTCCGCCTACACCAGCTTCGTGGGTCACGAGCTGACCAGCGATTATGTGCGGTCCCTGGTCAAGAGGAGGACCAGCCGGATCGACTCCATCATCGACGTCACCACCAGCGATGGCTATCGGGTCCGGGTGAAGCCGAGCTGCTTCACCGTCAAGAGGGCCAGGACCACCCAGGTGAAGACGATCAGAAACATCGCTTCGGGGATAATTCAGGAGAAGGCTGGAACCCTGGACCTCAATCAGTTCATCCAGGAGGTAGTCCTCGGAAGGCTCTCCCTCGACATATACAAGGACGCCAAAGAGATCTATCCCCTGAGACGAGTCGAGATCAGGAAGACCGAGATTCTGGCGGGGCCCGCTGCCTCATGAAGATTCTGGGATTCTTCGGCAAAGGCGGCACCGGCAAGACCACCCTCACCGCCCTGATCCTGCGGGAGCTGGTCGGGCGGGATGAAGGGCAGGTTTTGGCCGTCGACGCCGATGCCAACGAGTGTCTTGCGAGCCTGCTGGGGACGGAGGGGACGCCGACCCTCTCCGATATGCTCAAGAAGTACAAGCGGCAGCGCGAAGAGAGCCCCGAGCTTACCGGGATTGACATATTCCAGAACCTCTTCGAGACCCTTCTGATGGAGGGGGAGCAGGAGGGCTACGACATGCTGATCATGGGCAGGGGCGAGGGAGCCGGCTGCTTCTGCGCCGTTAACGACCTCCTCCAGGCGGTCTTCGAGAAGACGGTCGAGGGAGAGGCCTACAGCTACCTCCTCATGGACTGCGAGGCCGGGGTGGAGCACATCGCGAGAAAGACCTCGGGGAAGATCCACGACGCCGTGATCGTCACCGACGCGAGCAAGGTGAGCCTGGACACCCTCAAGCGGATCAGGGATGTAGCCCGCGAGGTGGGAGCCGAGATCGGAAACTACTACGTCGTCGCCAACAAGACCAGGCCCGAGATGCTGGAGAGGGTCGAAGAGACCGCGGAGAGCCTGGGATTCAAGTACCTGGGCGCCATCCCCGAGGACCCCAACTTCACCGAGATCGCCTACCAGGGGAAGACCGTCTTCGACCTCCCCGACGACTCGCCAGCGGTCCAGGCGACAAAGAAGATCATAGATCAGATCCTGGGAGGCTGAATCGAGCTCCTACGGATAAGATGCACGGATTGGACCCACGGATTGGATCATGGAAGGAAAGGTCATATCGCTATTTATCTGCCTTGCCAGCTGCCTGGCCATGGGCTGCTTCGACCAGGGCGGGGAGGAGAACGCCGGACCATCGTCCCCCTCTCTCCAGGAGCTGGCGGTCTTCATCTCCTCTCCCGCCACCGGATCGATCCTCTCCGGGGACGAGGCAGTGAGCTTCGAAGGCGAGGCGAGGGGCGGGGAGGAGCCCTATTCTTACCAGTGGAGATCGGCGCTGGACGGAACGCTCTCCACCGAGAGGTCCTTCTCGAAGTATCCGTCGGAGATGAGCAAGGGGCGATATGTCGTCGTCCTGATGGTGACCGACGATGCCGGAGCCAAAAGCCAGGCCAGCATCACAGTGACGGTCCTCTGATCAATAGCCAGGCTGGCGGAAGGCCCAGCATCACCAGCACTGTGGATCCCCCAAATCACCTGCCATTGGTGAACGCCCATAATCACCGTTTGTGGGATATCCACCCCGATCATTCTGATCCGATCGCGTCAAAGGCACGAGCCAAGGCCAAAGGCGAGCTTCATGCGGATGGACTCTGATTTCGCCGGAGCGGACTCTTATGCATTATACTCAGAACGACAGCACTGAAGGATGGAATCGTAATGCAGATTCGTGGCACCGGAATTTTGGAGAAAACGATCCCAACCGCCGAGATCTATTGGATCCGATAATCCTGGAAACGCTGGGGGATGTCGAGGGAAGGCGCATCCTCGATGCTGGTTGCGGCGACGGCTACCTGAGCCGGAAGTTGGCCGAACGGCGCGCCGTGGTGACGGCTGTAGATTGTTCTCCTCGGATGTTGGCGTATGCTCGAGCAGAAGAGGAACGCGAGCCCTTATCCATCACATATCACAACGCTGACATCGCCTCTATGCCCTTTTTGGCCAACGGCTCTTTTGAAGCCGTGGTCACCAACAATGTCATCCAGGATGCCGCCGATTTCGAGGGGGCTTTCAGAGAGTTCAGCCGAATTTTAAAGCCTGGAGGCACCTATCTCCACATCGAGAACCATCCCTGCTTTTCCACCCCCGTATTCGGATGGGTGAAGGATGGAGAGGGAAAAAAGCTGTACAGGAAGGTCGACCGCTACTTCGAGCGAGGCCCGTTTCTCGTCCCCTGGAGCCCGAAATCCGGCATGGAATCCACGGTGGCCTGGCATCGGACCCTCGGCGATACGGTGAACTCCCTGATCTCCTGCGGATTTCGGCTTTCGCAGCTGCTGGAGCCTGAACCTCCAGAGTCCTGGTCAACGCTTTATCCGGAGAGGCTTGACGCCGCCCGCATCCCCGATTTTCTGGTCCTGGTATGCAGAAAGGATGAAACAAAATTTTAAACCTTCTTCAGAGCCTCGCCCCGGTCAGGGCTCGTCCGCAGCTGCAACCCCTCTCCTCCGGCAGCATCGAAATGGCGGATTCTACTATTTCTTCTAATAGCCGGGCGGACTTTGCCATTTCTTCGACGATCTCCGTCGCGGACATGGCTTCATTTCTCATCCCTGCGGCGGGATTGGTGACGATGCATATGGAGGCGTAACAGAGCTCCAGCTCCCGGGCGAGAACGACCTCGGGATAGCCGGTCATCCCCACCACGTCGCCGAAGCTTCTCAGCATCCGGATGGTGGCGGGGGTCTCCAGGTGCGGTCCCTCGGTGCAGACGTATACTCCTTCGGAGACCGGCCCGCCCGCGGACTTCGCCCCCTCCGCCAGGGCCCGCCTCACCTCGGGGCAGTAGGGGGTCGTCAGATCGACGTGGACCGCCTCCTCCTCGAAGTAGGTCGAAGGACGGGACCTGGTGAGCTCCACGAAGTCGATGGGCAGAACGAAGCTTCCCACCGGGTGCCAGGACATCGTCCCCACGGTGTTGGTGGAGACGACCCGGACCGCGCCCGCGGCCTTCGCCGCCCAGAGGAGAGCCCTGTAGTTGACCCGGTGCGGCGGAAGGTGGCGGTCGCCGTGGCGCGGGATGAAGAGGATCTCTCTTCCCTTGAGCTTGGTTCTCATCGCCTTCACCCCGCCGTAGGGGGTGTCGATGGATAGGCCCTCTCCCTCCAGCTCGAATCCGGTCCCTCCGATCACCGCGACCTTCATGGTCAGGAGGAGATCCTCCGAATTTAAAGGGCTTATCCCCGATGATGCGAGGTTTCCGATCCGGCGCGAGATGGCTGGAGGGGGGTTGGAGCCTCTAAACCGGCGGAGCCTCCGATCTGGCGGAGCCTCTAATCTCGCGTCCATTATGCCGAAACCTACATAAGGGCCGTCCTCATCTTGCTCCTGAAACGGCCGTCGGCCCCGGAGACGACCGGATATCGATCACGCCTCTCAATGCAGGGCCTTTTTGAGGAGATGACAGATGGAATTTACCGCCCAGGAGAAGTACGAATTCAAACGGCTGCTGGAAGACCTGAGGAGCAAGAGCGGAAGGGGAACGGAGCTGATCTCCCTCTACATACCTCCCGATAAGCAGATCTCGGACGTCACCGCCCAGCTGAGGGACGAGCACGGTCAGGCCTCCAACATCAAGTCCAAGCTCACCCGGACCAACGTCCAGAGCGCCCTGGAGTCGGTGATGGCACGGCTCCGCCTGATCCCCCGGCCCCCCGCGAACGGGGTGGCTCTATTCGTGGGGGCCGTCGACGTCGGCGGAAACAAGACCGACATGTACAGCAGGGTTCTGGAACCTCCGGAGCCGATAGTCACCTACCGCTACCACTGCGACTCCTCCTTCCTCCTCACCCCCCTGGAGGATATGCTGGCCGACAAGAAGACCTTCGGCCTGATCGTCCTGGACAGGAGGGAGGCCACCATCGGAACTCTCAGGGGAAAGCAGGTGGATGCCGTAAAGCACCTCACATCCTCGGTCCCCGGAAAGCAGAGGAAGGGGGGTCAGAGCAGCCATCGGTTCCAGCAGCTGAGGCTGATCGCAATCCACGACTTCTACAAGAGGATTGGAGATAGCGCCACCGAGGCCTTCCTCTCCATCGATCGAAAAGACCTGGAGGGGATACTGATCGGCGGGCCCTCTCCCACCAAGGAGGAGTTCGTCGACGGCGCCTTCCTCCACCACGAGCTCCAGCAGAAGATCCTGGACGCCCTGGACGTCACCTACACCGACGAGTCCGGCCTTTACGAGCTGGTGGAGGCGGCCCAGGAAAGGCTCCTGGACCTGGAGCTGACCCAGGAGAAGCTGATCATGAGGAGGTTCATGAAGGAGCTGGTGAGCGACCGGGGCCTCGCCTCCTACGGGGAGAAGGAGGTGCGCCAGAACCTGACCATGGGGGCGGTGGACACCCTCCTCCTCTCCGAGGACCTCCGGAAGACCAGAGCCCGGATCGAGTGCACCAACGCGGGCTGCGACTTCTCGGAGGAGGTGACCCGAACCCCGAGCAGCTCTCCACCGGGAACCTGCCTCAGGTGTGGATCTCAGCTGGAGATAAAAGACGAGGTGGACATCATATCCGACCTCTCGCGGATGGCGGAGGAGAGCGGAAGCGAGGTCAAGATCATCTCCACCGACTTCGAGGAGGGGGCCCAGCTCTTTCGGGCCTTCGGCGGGATCGCCGCGATCCTGCGGTTCAGGACGAGCAGCGTCTGAGATCCCTTCTTCTCTCGCTTTCTTTTCTCTCCTTTCCTTCTTCTCTTCCCGTCTTCGCTACCCGTCTTCGCTACCCGTCTTCGCTACCCGTCTTCGCTACCCGTCTTCGGTTCCCTTCTTCTTCTTCTTCTCCTCGCCGCTTTTTCGATCTCATCTCCGCAACGGGCACCTCTGACTCCAAGATCCGTCCGAGCATTCCGAAATCTAAAATACCAGGACAGAAGAGCTGATTCATGATGATCGAGCTGTCCCTGAGCGTCGCCGTGAGGCCCACCGAAAGCCCCCAGAAGGTGGCAGAGGCACTGGAGAACCTCTTCCCGGGGATCACCATGGCTGCCCGCCAGGGCTGGATCGAGGGGCACGGGGGCGCCGGAAGTCTCGCGACCTTCCACCGCCTCCTCAGGGAGCAGAGGATCCTGGACACGGCCCGGTCGGTGATGCTCCAGGGACGGCTCGGAGACTCGGTCCAGTTCCGGCTGAATAAGCAGGCGGCCTCCGCGGGGAGGGTGAACTTCCCCCCGGAGGAGGAGCCCCTGGGATCGATTCACGTCGAGATCAGGGGGCCCGCTGCCCTCATCGACTGGCTCGCCCCCAGGACCTCGGAGGGTAGGCCCGTGGAGGAGATCGAGCTGGAGGAGGATCATGTTTAGCTTCTCCTCCAGCGCTCTGGTCGATCAGCCCTTCGATTGGGCCTACCAGCTGGAGGATCTAGGCTACTCAGGCTGGGAGATCGTGAACGAAGGAAAGCAGAGGCTGACCCCTGAGACGCTCCCCCTGGCCCGGGAGATCGTGGAGACCACCAGCCTGGTCATCACCATCCACCTTCCCTACTCCGATCTCAACCTCGCCAGCATGAACCAGCCCATCTGGGAGGAGACCCTCCGCCAGATGTCCGCCTGCATCAGCCTGGCCTCGGACTTTGCCAGGCTTGCCGTCGTCCATCCCGGTTACCTCTCCCCCCTGGGAAAGCAGATGCCGGACCGGGCCTGGGAGCAGAACATTTCGGGGCTTCAGCAGATCTGCGACCACGCCGCAGAGTACGGGATGACCATCGCCGTGGAGAACATGCTCAACATCGAGTCGATGCTGGGAAGGACCCCCGAGGAGATCCTGGGGATGCTGGAGA
>DAINAQ010000046.1:0-8114 GCA_036733325.1 Methanothrix sp. | reverse complement strand
ATGTAGTTGGCAGCGCAGGACATCCCCACCAGGGCGATGCAGGCTACCAGCAAAATAGCTAGTTCTCTCCTCGTTGTTCTCCCACCTATACTGTTGATCGATAATTTGCGCCGCTCACATCCCGGCGGGCTCTCACCCCCCGGAAATGCGAAGCCAGCCCAGATCTCACTCTGCCAGGCGGGCTATCATCCTCTGGCAGCGTGATATGAGTCCACGTTCAGCCTTCAAGTAATTATACTTTTTCGTCCAGATCTCCGGAAAATATTATGAAAATTTAAAGATAATATCTTTGTAGGCGCAACAGGAACGACGCGCGTTGTCATGCCGCGGTGGCGCAACTTCTTCGACCATCAGCTCCGACGGCCTCTCTGAATCAGGCGCTCTTCGATCGGCCATGCGGCCCTTGGGCGGAAAAAACCTATGCTCCGGCCGGGATTTGAACCCGGGTCTTCGGCTCGAAAGGCCGGAATGATTGGCCGGACTACACTACCGGAGCTCTCTTTTTTTCGGGATCCGCTTTCACATGAAGCCCGCTCATGATAGCCTGCTGTCAGGCGCCTCGGCCGAGGGGCCACCATCTCCCAGACTTTGGCCCCCTATATTTACGTTTCTGATTTCGGACCCCATAAGCCGGCAAGGGTCCCGAGGGCGAGATGATAGTCCCGGGCGGATTCGAACCACCGTCCCAGGCTCCAAAGGCCTGCAGGATTGACCACTACCCCACGGGACTTCCCGGCGCCCTCGGGCTTGCAAGCTAGGTCTCGATGTCTATCTGCATAAGATATATATTCGCTTCCCCGCCAGGGATTCCCGGATGAAGCTGATCACCAAACCCCATACCAGCCAGCGGCGGCTTATAGAGATCCTCCGGGTGATAAACTCCTCAGATAAGCCCATGGGCGCGAGGTCCATCTCGGATGAGCTATCCAACAGGGGGTACGAGGTGGGGGAGCGGGCCGTGAGGTACAACCTCAAGATAATGGACGAGCTGGGATTCACCAAGAGGGAGGGTTACAGCGGCCGAACCCTAACCCCCCTCGGTAAACGGGAGCTGTCCGACGCTCTGGTGGACGATAGAATAGGCTTCGTCAACGCCCGGATCGAGGAGTACATGTACCGGTCCAGCTTCGATCCCAATTCTGACAAGAACAGAGTGGTGGTCAACACCAGCCTTCTGGATAAGAGGGATTTCGAGAGGGCCCTGGAGATGATGAGGCTGGTCTTTGATGCGGGCTTTGCGGTGAGCAGGAGAGTTCTGATCCAGGACGAAGGTGAGGAGATGGGAGCCTTCGCGATCCCCAGAGGATTTCTCGGAATCTCCACCGTATGCAGCATCACCGTGGACGGGATGTTGCTCCGGGGCGGGATTCCAGTTAATACCACTTTTGCTGGGGTCGTCGAGGTGAGCCGAGGATCCCTTTCGCAGTTCACGGATCTCATAGCTTATGCCGGTTCCTCCCTTGACCCCATGAGGGTCTTGATGTCAAGAAAGACCACCCAGGTCGGCGAAGCTGTAAAGGGCGGGAAGGGTTCCCTTCTGGCCAACTTGAGAGAGATACCGGTGGCAGCCACCGATCAAGCTCGCGATCTGCTGGAGAAGGCGAAGGGGTCCGGGATCGGCGGCCTGATGGAGATGAGCGAGCCCGGTGAGCCGAACATGGGCTGCCCCGTGGGCGCGGAAAAGGTGGGCATAACCTTCCCCGCCGGGGTAAACGCCGTGGTGGCGGCTGAAGAGCTGGGAATCGATATCAGAACCATGCCCATATCTTCCATCCAGGATTACGGCAGGATGAAAGAGCTCCGCTGAACCTGACCACAGGGTATAAGATCTGCCGTGTCGTGGGGTCGTTTTGTGGGGATTTTGATTCGCGAAGCCCGGCTGGCCATGGCTTTGTTGATGCTGCTTGCGGCTTTCATCGCCAATTTTACGGGCGTCGCCCTCAGCGACCAGTCTGAAAGCTCCGACATCGTCCATCTCGGATCGGGGCCCCGTCCCATCTACAGGATCGGATACTCCGGCGAGGGCTCCCTCGAGATCGAGGACCTTATTGATCAGGCGCAGATGAGCTCGGCGAAGGGTTCCGACGATCTCGCTTCCTCCGATCAAGCTTCCGAAGCTTCAACATCTGAGCTTTCGCCTTCTATGGAGGCGCCCCAGTTCGATTCGCCATCAGAGGACGAAGAGGCGGCTCTTCCTCGGGACGTATCCAATGGAGGAGTGGGATCGGACCGCTCTCAAACCGCGGCCGAAGAGATCGAGGAAGAGACCCCATCCTACGTGAGGGTACCCGTGGTCTCAGATCCGGCCGGAGCGGAGGTCTACATCGACGGGATCTTCAGCGGAATCACTCCCTTCATAGCCACGGTGGAGCCGGAGGCCCACCTGGTAGAGGCCTATCTCGATGGCCACTGGAACTGGTTCAACGTCATCGATTTTCGCCCTGACATGGGGACCGTACCCATCACCCTCACCATCAAAAACTCCCCTCTGTTGGCGACGAACGGGTCGAATTCGGGGGAAGCCTCGGCTCTGAGGGAGTCTCGACCTGCGGTCGAGTCGAACGGATCGTCGGTCCTCCAGCCCCCACCATATATCGAAGATGATTTCGTGGAACATAACTACAGAAAGCTTCTCATCGTGGTGGCTCTTCTATCTTTCTTGATAGGATCGGGAAGTGTCGCTGCCTGGGCGAGATCGCGGCTCCTCACCTCCGTCGAGATAAGCTTTCCTCGCGACGGGGAGGATAGGTGGGCGGGGCTGGTGGAGGGACGATCCACCCGCATCCGCAGTCCAAAGAAGCAGCTCTACATCCTGATCAGATCAGATGACGATCATCTCCAGGTAAAAACGAAGGTGGAGCCCAACCGCGAAGGCCGCTGGTCCACGCGTTGCGATGTCGAGGAGGGGACCGTCTATCGGATCTACGCGGTGGTGGTGGACAGACCCCTGATCGAGGGGGCTCGCCTCGAAGAGATACCCTCCCATAGAGCAATCTCGGAGGTCGGGCCCGTGGCGGGAAAGGGGAAGGCCGCAAAGCCTTCCCATGGATGAAGGTTCGCGAGCCGGGGGGCGGCCAGTCCCGGATAAGGTTTTATATCTTGATGGGGCGTAGTGGTGCCCTGTTCAGTTGCGAGGAGAAAAAATGGATTTCAGAGTCGTAATTTCAGATCCCCAGAGCGGGAAGGCTTATCAGGTGGAGGCGAAGGACGCCGCCGCCAACAAGTTCCTGGGCCGAAAGATCGGCGATGTCATCGATGGCGACGCTGTGGGGATGCCGGGCTACTCGATAGAGATCACCGGTGGAAGCGATCGAGAGGGATTCCCCCTTCGCCGCGACCTGCCCGGATCCAAGAGAAGGAAGATTCTGATCGCCAGCGGAACGGGGTACCATCCTTCCGAGAAGGGCCGGAGGAAGAGGAAGTCGGTCCACGGCCGCGACATCTCGGCCGACGTCGGTCAGATCAACGTCAAGATCTCTGAGCGTGGCGCAAAGCCGGTGGAAGAGCTTCTGGGAGCCGCTCCCTCTGAATGAGTCCTCCAGGATTGAGATGAGGAGTTCGGTCATCCAGGTGGCACGGGTTCGCTGTTGTGGAGAAGGCGGCGATCCGCAGAAACAGAGCCCGCGGGCCCCCAGGATGCTCGAGGGGACGATCGTCTTTTGGAGGGTCCTGCACCTTGTTGAGAGCTCTCTGCCGGTTCCTTCTTAAGAAGTTTAGATGAATCCGGATGAAATCCTGGGCATAATTCAAGAGGACCTTGGCATGGCAGAAGAGGCCCATCAACCAGAACCCCCGCCCGGCCGGCGAGGTGCTGCTCATGGTGGAGTTCGAGGCGGCGGAGGAGTTGTCGTTGCTCTCTCGGGCTGGGGCCGACCAGTCCGTCTTAGTGGCCATGCCCGCAAAGGCGCGGCATAACCTGGCCTCCCTGAAAACCGTTTCCAAGATAGTAAAACAGAGCTTCTTTGCCCTGGTCATCTGCGCCGCTGCGGACATCTTCGCCGGCTTCTCCATAGCCAAGATGTCTCATCTCTTGTCCCTGTACCCGGGGCTCATAATTCTGATACCGAGTTCCATAAACCTTCGGGGTAACATCTTCGGCTCCTTCGGGGCGAGGCTGGGCACCAGCTTTCATACCGGTGAGATCTCGCCCCCCCTGGAGCGGTCCGAAGCCCTCCGCCAGCAGGCGGGCGGCGTTGCCGTCCAGACCCTCTTCATGCCCGTGATCCTCGCCTTTGTAGTGAAGGGGTTCGGCCTTGCGGTGGGGCTGGTCACCATGAGCATCCGCGATCTGGTGCTGATAGCCGTCATCAGCAGCCTCCTATCGGGGGTGATCCTTCTCTCCTTCACCCTGGTGATGATCGACCAGAGCTTCAAGAAGGTGTGGGACCCGGACAACATATCTGTGCCCCTGATCACCGCTGCGGGGGATCTGATCACCATTCCCATCCTCTTCGCCACCGCTATTTTGGTCTCGGAGATGAGCGATCCGCTTGCCACGGCCCTGACCCTTCTATCCATAATGATCTCCACCGCGGCCCTGGTCTACAGCCTGGGATCGGGGCGTATGATATTGGCCAGGATTGTGAGGCAGTCCACTCCGGTTCTGGTAGTTTCCACGGTCCTCGCCACCATGGCCGGGATCTTCATGGGGCTGGCCGAAGATATGCTCATCACCTTCTCTGCAGTTCTCCTCCTGATCCCAGTCTTCAATGCGGAGGGCGGAAACCTGGGCGGAATCCTCTCCTCCCGTCTCACCTCTGCTTATCACCTGGGCCTGATCAAGATGGGAAGAAGGCCTGAACCGGAGACCAAAACCAACTTCATCTCCACCCTGCTTCTGTCCGCCCTCATCTTCCCCACCCTGGGGATCATCGCCTACGGGGTATCAGAGGCCTTCGGACTGGAGGGGCTAGGCTTAGGCGAGATCTTCACAATCTGCCTCATCGCCGGGTTCTTCACCTCCATCCTCGCCATCTTCGTCACCTATTACTTCACCTATTTCTTCGTCAAGATTGGTGTGGACCCCGATAACGTGACCATACCCATGATCACCAGCGTGATGGACGTCCTGGGGACATCGTCGCTCATCCTGGTCACGATGGCCGTCGTCTCAGCCTGAAGGCGCGCTGGATTTTTTGGTCTCGGCCTGATCCGCGGGGATTGAGGTCTCTGCCTGAAGTAGGGCTGGATTGAGGTCTCTGCCTGATGACGCAGGGTATTGAGGTTCGAACGAATACCTCATCCAGAGCCCGAACCTCAGATGAAGAAAAATGATAGAAAAGAAGAAAAATGATAGATGACGGATTGGAGGATTCTCATCGGTTCGCCACGAGATCCCGAACCCTCTCCAGAGCTCTGGGGATCTGTCCCCTCTGAGTCGCCTTCATCTGTTCGGGGGAGAGTATGGAGAAGAAGGTGTCCATCAGCCGATCGCTCCTCATCATCCTGTCCACGATCTCTCTGATCCTGACGGAGTTTTCCAGCTCCCGTCCCATCACCGTCGCGATGCGCGACGGATACTCCTCCAGGGACCCCTGGCCCCGGAGGTAGCGGGCGGCAGTCTCGCCAGCCGCAGCTCCCCCCACCACCGCGAGAGGGATCCCGCCGCCGGAGGTGGCCATCACCATCCCGGCGGCGTCGCCCGTCAGAAGAACGTTCTCCTTCCTGATGGCGGGGGGCATGCCGCCCGCCGGGACTAGCCCCCGCATCACCGCCGTCACCTGCCCGCCCCGAAGCTTCTCCTTCGCCACAGCGTGGTCCCGGATGAAGGAGTCCAGAAGCTCGCGAAGCCTCCTTCCCTGGAGGTAGGCGGCCCTCGCGCCAACTCCGACGTTCGCGACATCTTCGCCCAGGGGGATGATCCAGGCGTAGCCGCCTGGGGCCCAATCCGTCCCGAAGTACATCTCGACGGCCTGAGGGTCGATCTCGATCCCCGCCATTTCGTACTCCAGGCAGACCCCCATCTCCCCTCTTGTGGCCATCTTCGCCCCTTGCGCGACGGCGGAGCTGGGGCCGTCGGCCCCGATGATGATCCCGGCCTCGATCTCTCCGGCCACCCTGCCGGAGAGGCGCAGGCGCGAGCCCGCCAGATCCGCCCGGGTGTCGACCAGAACCCGGGCCCCGGCCCTAGCCGCCCGCCAGGCGAGGTGGCGGTCGAAGCTCCTCCGGTCTACGACTCTGCCGGGGACCGGAAACTCCTTCGCCTTCCCCGAGGGGGCATAGACCCGCTGGACCCTTGTTCGATGGAGGATCTGCCCTTCAGGGACCTCGGCCAGGGAGTCGGGGATCTCGGCCCGGGGAAGAAGGGCTTGCAGCTCACCAGCTTCGGGGAGAAAGCCGCCGCACTGGACGGGGGTTCCGATCTCCTTCTTCCTCTCGATCAGGACGACCTCGGCCCCCAGCTTCGCCGCAGCCTCTGCGGCGGCCGAGCCCGCGGGTCCCCCGCCCACCACGGCGATCTCAAATCTATCCCCGTCGACTGCCATCTCTTCTCCTCCCTCTCATCGCCCACTCTCTTCTCGGTTCTCGTCTCCCTCTCTCCTCTTTCTCGTCCCCGCTCCCCCCTCTCATCGGGTGGGGGTGGCCGACAGCCCCAGCCCCAGGAGCGCCTCCTCGATCTCTCGGGATGAGAGGTAGATCTCGTCCTTCTGTCTCTCGATCATCTCCCTTCTCGGCTCCGCCGAGAGCCAGATCTGAAGCCGGTCTCCGCGAACCATCTTCACCGAGGCGAGCATGTCGGCCTGGGTCAGCCGATATACGGTGTCCTTTCCGGTGAGCTCAAACCACTCCCGGTGCTCCGACTCCAGCCGCTTCAAGAACTCGTTCCATTGGAGCTTGCCCTCGATCCTCCCCCCGTCGGCCTGAAGAGGAGCGACGTCCAGGCGGAGGTGGAGGTGGGCCCTCTCCCCTGAGATCTTCTCCTCTATATTTTTTATAATTTTCTCATATCCGGGATCGGTCCGGTCGGCGGCTAGGGCGCCGTCACCGTAGAAATCTCGACCCACCTCCGCGAAGAAGGGCGCAAGCCTCTCTGCCTCCGGTTTCGCCGTGGCCAGGGATATGCCGAAGAAGACGAGGGCGCTCAGGGAGAGGCCGACCAGGACGCCGTGCTCCGCCAGGAGGCCGTAGCCTGCAAGGGTGGGCGAGACCGTCTCCAGGGGCCCCTTGAGGACGAGCCTCTCGTAGGATATGAGGGCGATCTGGGTACCTCCTCCGACGATCACCGCGGCGAGGGCGCCCCATCGGGTGGCCCGTTTCCAGAAGAGGCCGCCCATGATGGGGAAGAAGTAGGAGGTGGTCCCGATCACCGTGGCGATGATCACCGCCTCGACGATGCTCTGTACTTTCAGGGCGATCCCGGCGGAGATCGCGATCATGACTATTACCAGGACCCTGTTTATGGCCAGCATCTCCTTCATGCTCGCCTCGGGCCTGATGTGCCTCTGGACGATATCCCTGGAGATACAGGAGGCACCGGAGGTGGCGAAGGTGTCGGCGCAGGACATGGACGCGGCGGCAAATCCTATGGCGAATAAGGCCACCAGCGCTCCGGGCAGGCTCTCCTGAATGAAGGCGAGGTAGAGCATCTCGGCCTCGATCTCCCCAGCGGGCAATGGGTAGATCCCCCGGAGGGCGACGGCTGTTACAAAGCAGGCCAGATATACCACCGCCAGTAGAGCGGCACCGAGGACGAGGCCGCGCTTCGCCGACCTCTCGTCGCGAGCCGCCCAGATCTTCTGCCAGGGGTCCTGCTCAGCGACCCAGCCGGGCAGGAGCGCCAGCTGGAGGACCAGGGCACCGGAGATCCCCCCCAGGATGAAGAGGTCCCACCAGTCGGCTCCCAGGGTCGCCGAGGCGGCGGCGAGAGTGGTCCCGCCCTCCAGGGAGGCCTTCGTGGCCAGGACGGCGACCCCGACGGCGACTCCGGCCAGGAATACGAACTGGACGGCGTCGGTCCAGACCACGGCCTTGAAACCGCCCAGGCTGACATAGATGGAGACCGCAGCAGCCATGATCAGGACCGCATAAAGGGGCGGCACCCCGAAGAAGGTCGCCAGGACCAGCTTGAACCCGATGAAGTCGGTCACCGCGAAGAGGATCATGGTGATGGCGAT
>DAINAQ010000045.1:0-8339 GCA_036733325.1 Methanothrix sp. | reverse complement strand
TCGCCGGCGAGGCGGGCGGCGTGGCTGGTGGAGCCGGTGGTCCTGAGCTCGGCCTGGGGGAAGTTTCGTTTGATGTAGCTCCTGCACTGGGCCAGAGCCTGGGGGTGAGAGAGGATCACCTTCACTTCTCCGGCCTCTCCCATCCCCAGCAGGCAGTGTCTCACGGTGAGGTTGATCTCGCCAGTGATCTTGACCTCGCGGCAGAGAAGGGAGTCCAGGGACATCCCCACCGACCCCTCAAGGCTGTTCTCCAGGGGGACGACTCCCAGGTCCACCTCGCCCGACTCGACGGCGGCGATCACCTCCTCGAAGTCGCGGAAGTAGCGGATCCGGGCATCAGGACTGTACCTCCTGGCAGCCTTCTCCGAGAAGGTGCCTTCCGGCCCCAGAACCCCGATCAAAGAGCTCATTTCATCTCACTGAGAAGCTCCCTTGCCCGGTCCAGGTTGATCTTCTTCTCGGCCGCCATCTTCGCCGCCACCGCCTCGATCTGGTCGCCTCTGGCCCCCGCCTCGACGGCGACGTTTCTCGCGTGAAGCGACATGTGCCCCCTCTGGATCCCCTCGGTGGCGAGAGCCCGGAGGGCGGCGAAGTTCTGGGCGAGGCCGACTGAAGCGAGAATCCGACCCAGGTCGTCGGCGGATTTGATCCCCAGGATCTTCATGTTGGCCCGTGCTACCGGGTGGACCCGGGTAGCGCCTCCCACGGTCCCCACGGCCACGGGAAGCTCGATGCTGCCCACCAGGTCGCCGTCCCTGTTCTTCTCATAGACCGAGAGGGAGCGGTAGGTCCCGTCTCGGGCGGCGTAGGAGTGGGCTCCGGCCTCGATGGCCCTGGTGTCGTTTCCGCTGGCCATGGTCACCGCCGTGACCCCGTTCATGATCCCCTTATTGTGGGTGGCGGCCCGGTAGGGGTCGCTCTCGGCAAGGGCGCTGGCGAGGACGATGGCGTCCACGACCTCGGGCCCACCTATCTCCTCGGCCTTGAAGACCGCCCTCGCCCGGGCCAGCCTCAGGTCGGCGAGGTTGGATATGATCCGCAGGCGGACCTTGCCGCCTGTGATCTCCTCGATGAAGGGGGCCAGGGCCTCGGCCATGGTGTTGACGGCGTTGGCGCCCATGGCGTCCCTGCAGTCCACCAGGAGGTGGACGACCACCATGGGGCCCTTCCTGGTCTCGACCACCTTCGCCTCGACCCCGACGACCCCTCCCCCGTACCTGACCAGCATCGGGTCCTTCTCGTTGGCCCGAGCCGCGATCTCCTCGGAGCGGGCGAGGATGGAGAGGCGCGCGCCGAAGGGGTCGTCAACCCCGGTCACCTGGATGAGGGCTCTCATCACGGGCCTCGTGCTGCTGGTGACGAAGCCTCCGCCGGCGACGGCCATCCTCGCCCCGTTGCTGGCGGCGGCGATCACCGAGGGCTCCTCCGTGGCCATGGGCACCAGAACCTCCCGACCGTCGATGACGAAGTTGGTGGCGATCCCCAGGGGGACCTGAAACAGTCCGACCACGTTCTCCACCATCTTGTCGGCCTGGCTGAGGGAGAGGCCGGACCCCCCGATCGCCCCGGCCTCCTCCTCCGATAGCCCCGCATTCTCCGCCACCATCCTCAGCCGATCGGCCGCTGGAAGCTTATAAAACCCCGCAATCCTCGACGTCTTCAATGTTACAACCTCCACAAAGCCCGGATAGAGGAGAAGGCTCGTCATAAGAGGGGAAAAACTTTATGCCAGCCGGCACTTCATTTTCGTGTGCAAAGATCGTCGCCCCGCAAGATCGAGGAGGAGATAAGAAGGCTCGAGGAGGCGGTGGGCAGGCTCAGCCCGGTCCAGAAGATGCTCCTGGGGACCGACGGGTCGGTGACCACCCTCTTGGAGGTGGTCACCGGAAACCCCGTGGAGATCGAGACCCTGGTCCAGAAGGTGGTGGGGGCAGACGAAAAGACGGCTCGTGAGCTGGAGATCGCCCCCGGAGAAGAGGTGAACTACAGGGTGGTCAAGCTGAAGAGCTCCGTCTCAAAAGAGACCCTGATTCACGCCTCCTCCTTCGCCCCCCTCAAACGGCTCGAAGACCGCTTCCGAAGCGACCTGATGCGGGCCGACGTCCCCATCGGAACGATCTTGAAGAAGCACAGGATCGAGTCCAGGCGCGACCTTCTGAGGGTCAGAGCCGCGAAAGAGGCGGGGGAGATGAAAGGCATCTTCAACCTCTTCTCCAATGAGCCGATGCTCTCCCGGGACTACAAGATCATCAGGCACGGCACTCCCCTGATGGCCATCACCGAGACCTTCCCCTTCAACAACTTTCGGGATGAGAGCAGGGTGATCGTCCAGACCCCCTCCCGGATCCACATCACCCTCACCGACCTCGCCGGGGACCTGGGCCGGGTCGACGGCGGGGTGGGGGTGGCCCTGGACGAGCCCTCCATCCTGGTGGAGGCGGAGAAAAGCGAGGGGCTGACCATCATTGGCCAGAACGCCGACCGGGCCAGGGCTGCGGCCGCGGCCGCGATGGACCGGTTCGAGCTGGGGGGCGCAAAGATCACGGTGAGGTCCAGCTATAGACAGCACGTCGGCCTGGGGGGGGGAACCCAGCTGGCCATGGCGGTGGGGAAGGCCCTGTGCGAGCTGTACGGCCAGTCTCCATCGTCCCGAGAGATCGCTGCCGCCGTGGGCAGGGGCGGGACCAGCGGGATCGGGGTCGCCGCCTTCGAGAGGGGCGGGTTCATCGTCGACGGCGGTCACTCCTTCGGACCGGGAAAGGAGAAGACGGACTTCCGACCCTCCTCCGCATCTTCGGGGGTCGCCCCTCCGCCGGTGATCATGAGGGCGGAGATTCCGAGGGAGTGGAGGTTCGTCCTGGCCATGCCCAACCTGCCCAAAGGCGCCCACGGGAGAAAGGAGGTGGACGTCTTCGGCACCTTCTGTCCCGTGCCCAAGGTCGAGGTGGCGGAGCTCTGCCGGCTGATAATGGTGGGGATGATGCCCTCGGTGATGGAGGGGGATCTCGAGAGCTTCGGCAAGGCCTTGAACAGAGTCCAGGAGCTGGGGTTCAAGAAGGTGGAGGTGGGGCTGCAGCACCCGCTGGTGCGAGGCCTCATGGAGGAGATGAGAGCGGCGGGGGCCGCCGGTGCTGGCCTAAGCTCCTTTGGCCCCACGGTCTACGCCGTCGCCGACTCCGGGACCGGGGAGATCGAGGCCGCGGCGAAGGAGGCGATGCAAGACGTGGGGGGAGAGGTCGTCATCACCAGGTCTCGAAACTCCGGGGCGAGGATGAGGTCCGCCCGAACTTCGTGCTGAAATCGATTGAGGTTACAATCGGGATGATAAGAGATGAGCGAGATTCAGAGGCTTCTTGAACGGCTGAGCAACGCCCACGGGATATCGGGTCGAGAGGGCTTCATCCAGGAGATCCTCCGCCAGGAGATCGCCCCTCTCGTCGACGAGATGAGGGTCGACAGGCTCGGAAACCTCGTGGCCACCAGAAGGGGCGACCGACCCTCGGTGATGATCGCAGCCCACATCGATGAGATCGGCCTAATGACCAAGTACGTCGACGAGAAGGGGTTCATCCGCTTCGTCACCATCGGGGGCTGGTTCGATCAGACCCTGTTGAACCAGAGAGTGGTCATCCACGCCGATTCGGGGCCCATTTGCGGGGTCATCGGATCAAAGCCCCCCCACGTCATGAAGCCCGACGACAGGAAGAAGCCGATCGAGATCACGGATATGTTCGTGGACGCCGGATGTATGGATCAGGATGAGGCGAAGGCCCTGGGGATCAAGCCAGGAACCCCCATGACCATCGATCGGAGCTTCGCGAAGCTTGCGGGAGACAGGGTGACGGGCAAGGCCCTGGACAACCGGGCCGGGGTGGTCATGATGATCGAGGCCCTCAGGCGGACCAGGGCGAAATCCACGATCTACGCCGTGGGGACGGTCCAGGAGGAGGTGGGGCTGAAGGGGGCTAAGACCAGCGCCTTCGACCTCCGGCCCGACCTCGCCCTGGCCACCGACGTCACCATCCCCGGCGACCATCCGGGGATCGAGAAGAAGGACTCGAATCTAGAGATCGGGAAGGGGCCGGTGATCACCATCGCCGACGCCTCGGGCCGGGGGCTGATCGCATCGGAGAAGGTGGTGGCTTGGCTCGCTGAGACCGCGGCCAAGTTCGATATCCCCGTCCAGATGGATGTCTCCGGAGGCGGGACCACCGACGCCACCGCCATCCAGCTGACCAGGGAGGGGATCCACACCGGGCTGATCAGCGTGGCCACCCGGTACATCCACTCTCCGGTGGAGGTTCTGAGCACCAAGGACCTCGAGGCCTGCGCCGAGCTGATCGCCCGGGCCCTGGAGACGGCGCCGGAGTTCTTCGAAGTCGAGTGATCCGAAAGCGGAAGTCGGCCCAGGCCTCTCCGTCCGCCGACCACTTTTTTCCAGGAAATCCGAGCCAAAAGAAGTTTGAGCCATAGAAATTTCAACCAGAGAAATTTCAACCAGAGAAATTCGAGCCAGCCGGAAGCGCGGTGCGGTCAAAAAGAGGGACGAAAACGTCCTCCCGCCCGGGAGGACGCCAAGATTGAAGGACTAGCTTCCGCCTATGAGGCTGATGACCGTGTAGGCGAGGAGCGTTCCGACGATGAAAGTCACCGCGAAAGCGGGATATGCGATCCCTGAGGAAATCATCTCGACTGCCATCTAAATCATCTCACTACCAGGACTGGGCAGGTAGCCCAATACAGAACCTTCTGGACGACGCTTCCGATGAGGAGCTTGGTGACGCCGCTCTCACCATGGCTTCCCATGACGATCAGATCGACTCCTTCGGTCCTGGCCAGGTCGACGATCACGTTGGCGGGCGCTCCGGACTTGACCATAGTCTCGACGGCGACGCCAGCTTCTTCGGCCATCTTCTTGATCTCGGCGACAGCCTTCTCTCCGCCGGTCTGGAGCTTGGCTTCGATCTCCTTCTTGTCGGCGCCCAGCTGCCTCACGGCGCTGGCCACGACTACCTCGTTCACCACGTAAACTCCGAGCACCTTTGCGCCGACCGCCTTCGCCAGGTCCACGCCGTGCTGTACAGCGACCTTGGACTTTGCGGAGCCGTCTGTAGCAACTAAAATCCGATCGTACATTTTATCACACCTCTCAAATCTCCCTACAACCTTCTGCACCTTTTGAGTTTATCCATTACGCCTTTGATATAAATAGGTATCTTTCCGATACCGACATCAAGAAGCCTTATATATGGCATATATAGGGCTCAGAGGCGCCTCGTCACCTCACTATCATCACCGGCGTATCAGACCAGTTCAGGACCTTCTGGGCCACGCTCCCGATCAGCTTCGAGGTGATCCCTCCTTCGCCGTGGCTGCCCATGACGATCAGGTCGACCTCCTCGATCCAGGCCGCGTCCAGGATCCGGGACGCCGGGTCCCCCTCCCTGATCATAGGCTCCACCCGGACCCCCGAGGCCTCGCCCATCTTGCATACCTCGGCCACGATCCCCCCGGCGGAGCCGTTGAGGGCGGCTCTCAGCTCCTCCTGGGAGAAGCCCTTCCCCATCATGGCAGAAATGGCCCTGGAGATGGCCATCTCGTTTACGACGTAGAGGACCAGGACCTCAGATCCGAGAGACTTCGCGAGCTTCATCCCGTGCCTGCTGGACCTTATCGAGCTCTCGGAACCGTCGGTGGCGATCAGAATCTTCCCGTACATCAAATCCCGCCTTCTGGTGCTCGCTCCTCTGGATGCCTGCTCCTGTGAAGAAAAACTATCCCTTCAGCAGCAGAATCCGCAACGCCAGGAGGGCGGCGTTCTCTCCGGAGTCGATCCCCACGCAGGCGACGGGAACTCCGGGCGGCATCTGGGAGATGGCCAGGAGAGCGTCCAGGCCTCCAAGCTTCGCGCTGACCGGAACCCCAATCACGGGCCGGTCGGTCCGAGAGGCGATGAAGCCGGGGAGGGCGGCGGAGAGGCCCGCCACGGCGATGAAGATCTTGGCGTCGGTCTCCTTTATGTAGCGCTCCAGCTTCTCGGGATTTCTGTGGGCCGATAGAACCCTCTCCTCATGATCTGCCCCCTTCTCCTCCAGAACCCGGAGGACCCTGTCCACCACAGGCTGGTCTGATCTGGATCCGGATATTACGGCGATTTCGGTCACGGCTTCATCCCCTAAAAGGCGATTTCCATCAAAAGGCAAGTTTCCTCAGGCAAATTTCCTCAAAGCTGCGCTCAGGCTGATATGGTCCCTTTGTCGGGCTAGGGAAGGTTGTTCTCTCCGAGGAGCTCGTGCTGCTTCTCCAGGCTCATCCTGATCAGGGTCGTGAAGACCTCCTTTATCGCGCCGGCGTCGAGGCCGAGCTCCGTGGCGCTGTCCAGGGCCCTCTTCATCACCAGCTTCTCCTGGTTTTTATCCTCGATTCCGATGCCGAGGGCCCTTTTGACCTCGAAGATCTCCTCTGCAAGCCTCACCCGCTCATCTATCAGCCGTATTAACTCCTGGTCGACTTTTTGAACATCTGCGCGAAGATCTTCCAGGCTCATGCCCGCTCACCTCAATCCAATGGACGAGCCCTTGTTGTTAACCTTCGTCCTTATCACCCTTCCGCCCAGATCCAGCCAGGCCGATTCGACATCATTGATATCTTCATCGTCCACCAGGGCGGCGTAGGCGGGGCCCGTCCCCGAGAGGCTGGCCCCCCGTGCGCCGGAGGCGAGGGCCGCGAATATGGGATCCGGCGACAGCTTGAGGGCGGAGCAGTAGGCGAGGCCGTTGAGGGTCATGGCCCTGAAATAGTCGCCGGCGAGGGCGAGATCGAAGATCAGATCTGCGATGGGAGCCAGGAGCCGCGACCTTCGGACGTCGGTGTCCTTTGAGAATAGCTTCTCTTCGGGGACCAGGAGGAGGACCCCCGACTCCAGCTCCTCCCTCCTGAGGAGCTTCATCTCCCGGTTGTTGGTGACTACCACTCCGCCCAGCATCGATGCCGCGGCGTCGTCGAAGGCTCCGGTGATGGTGACCCCGGCGTCCTTTGCCGCCGCCACCCCCATCTTCGTCGCCTCCAGGGGGTCCAGCTCCTCGCCCAGGGCGTCGAGGGTCGCGAGGACGGCGGCGTTGGCGGCGGCGCTGCTGCTCTTCAGCCCCCGGGCGAGGGGGATCTCACTCTCGGTCCTGACCACCCCCCCGACGACGAGGCCGAACCTCTCCAGGACCCTCTCCACAGATCGGACGATCAGCCGGTCGTCTATGCTCGGAACGTCCCCCCTGATCCGGGGGGAGTCGTCCAGGACCACCTCGGCGGAGGTCTTCAGCTCCACCCCGAAGGCGGAGCCCTTCCAGTTGGCGACGGCGTTGAGGATTGTGGCGGCGCCGAAGGCCGTCGCCCTCCCCCTTCGGGTCAAGATAACCCCGTCTCGATGAGGGTCTTCAGCTTCTCGAAGTCCGCGGCTACTTCTGGGCTCCCACCCCGGTTGTACTTCTCGATCAATTTATCGATCAGCTCCAGCTCCGTAACCGCGGAGCTGAATGCAGGCTCGTAGCTTCCGAGGAGAAAGAGGGGGATGACGACGGCCCCGCCCCGGGCGGTCTCTTCGGTCAATCCGTTCACCACCACCAGGAAGGTGTAGTCCCGATAGCCCAGGCCTGCGGCGATGTTCTTGGCGAAGCTTCCTATCTGCTGGATCCGCCGGGTGGTGAGGTTCTTGTAGGCGGCGACCGAGTCCTTGTACTCTATGAACATGAGAGCTTCATCGGTCCAGAGGATGGCGTCGTACTCGACGATGGCGACGGAGTTCTTCAGCGCCACCACGTTGAAGAGGACGCCGCGACACCAGGAGAGGTTAAGGTTGATCCTGAAGTCCAGCTCCGTCTCCTGGACGATCCTGGACTTGAGGACGTAAGGGTCACTCCTCAGCTCTATCATGGGGGTGAGTGTCGCCTGGGCAGATAAAGGATTTTCCTTTCCACCTTTTCCCTCCTCTCTTCGTTTTCCTCACTACTTCTTCCCTCTCTCCCTATTCCCTACACTTTTCCCACTTCCTGTTCCCTTCCCACTTCTTCCCTCTCTCCCTGCCCCTCCACTCTTCCACTTACTCTTCCCTCCCGACTTCTTCCCCCTCTCCCTTTCCCGGCGGCGGAAAGGATAAGACGGACCTCCTTCCAACGGACCTCCTGGTGAAGATGATTTGACGGAGAAGAAGAGGACGCAGCAGCTCGGAGTGAGGATACCCGAGAGCCTGGAGCCGGTCTACGCGAACCTGATCAAGATCAGCCATGCCGACGACGAGGTCACCCTGACCTTCCTCCACAAGATCCCCGAGACGAACCTCGCCCAGG
>DAINAQ010000044.1:3058-8602 GCA_036733325.1 Methanothrix sp. | reverse complement strand
TCAAGGACGCCAAGGTTACCATCGAGAAGGTGACGCTCGCCAAGTGAGCGTCCACTTTCTTCACCTTCATCTCTTCTCTGACTATTTTTTCATTCTTTACTCCGGAGTTGATCAGGCTGAGTTCCGGCGGCTCAGGCCTTGAAGTTGAAGGCGAGATCTGATAAATTGATATTCGGCAATAGACGTAGATGGGTGGGAATGCTTCCGGCTTCGAGGATCAATACGATATGGAAAGGATATCTATCAGCTGGGCTCTGGAGAGAGCCATCCTAAAAGGAGATCAATTATCCTCTCTTCCACCCATATCTGAAAGATGACCGTCCTTCGAGAGATGGTCGGGAAGGTCTCGGGGGAGGAATTGAAATTGCCAGAAGGGAACGTTTAAGTATTAGTGTCCGGGTAGGTTACTCTCAAATGAAAAGGACGGTCGGATGGAGTCGGTAGCGGTTTGAAAAGGAGGAAATAAGATGGCGTTTTACACCCTTGGTCTCACCTTTTGGATAGTGATCGCCCTTACCGTAGTGGTATTGGGATTCTGGATCTATGGCCTCTACTTTAACTTTAAAAAGTGGGGGATGGGGTCCACCGGTTATCAGGACGAGCTGCGTAACAGCTTCTGGCTATTTATCGCGACATGGATTCATGAAGCCTTCAAAGGCGGCGTCTGGGTATTCGTAAAGACCCTCATCCTCGACGTATTGCTCCTCAGGCGGACCCTCAGGAGAAGCCCGGTGCGATGGGTCATGCACATGACCATTTTCTACGGATTTTTGACCCTAGCCGCCCTTTCCGGCCTCGGCCTATTCATGGACATCATCGAGCACTTCAACGTCCTGGGGCTGGCCCACCAGGCTGAGATGGTCAAGGGCTATATGGAGCTTCCCTTCGACATCTTCGGCTACCTGCTCCTCTTCGGAGCCACCATCGGGGTTCTCAGGAGGGTCTTCCTCAGAGAGGTCAGATCCCGGACCTCGGCTTACGACGTGGTCCTCCTGGGCGGAGTATTTCTGATCACCATCACCGGATTCTATGCGGAGTGGCTAAGAGGCAACTCCTTCCTCATCGGAAACGTCTTCGCCAACCCCGTATACGCGCCCCACTTCTCCCTGATCCACACCATCCTGGCGCTGCTGCTCTTCGTCGCGATCCTTCCCTACAGCAAGTACATGCACGTAATAGCCGCGCCGCTGACGATTCTCGCAAACAGAGGAGGCGAATGAGATGGCAGAAGAGAAGAAGAGTCCCGCAGGAAAGCCCCTCATATCAGGATTTCTCATGTCCACCCAGCTTATGGAGCTGGACGGGTGCACCCGATGCCAGGAGTGCATGAAGTGGTGTCCCACCTTCAACGTGTACAGCGACCGACCCGAGATCACCCCCATGTACAAGATCGCCAAGTTCAGAGAGCTCCTCGGAAGCCAGCACGGCCTCCGGGCGAAGCTCTTTGGGCCCAAGCCTCTGAATGAGGACGAGGTAAACCAGTTCATGAACGACTCCTACATGTGCACCACCTGTGGCGTCTGCGGCACGGTATGCGAGTCAGGAATCAACACCGTGGAGCTCTGGGAGGCCACGAGACCCAACCTGGTAGTGAGAGGAAACGGTCCCTGGGGCAAACAGTCCTTCTTCCCCATGCTCCTGGGCAAAGATAAGAATCCATATCAAGCCAAGCAGGAAGACAGACTCTGCTGGGTTCCCAAGGACGCCACGGTGCTGGAGTCCTCTGAGATCGCTTACTTCGCCGGCTGTACTGCGGCTTATAGGCAGCAGGCTCTGGGAGTGGCGACGGTCAGGATCCTGAACGCTCTGGAGATACCCTTCTGTATGTTGGGCAAAGACGAATGGTGCTGCTCCTCGGCCCTGGTCAGAACCGGCCAGAGGCCGGTGATGAGAGACCACGCCGTCCACAACGTCGATGCAATCAAGGACAGAGGTGTCAAGACCGTGGTTTACGCCTGTGCAGGCTGCCTGAGGACCGCCACCGTCGACTGGCCGAGGTGGTACGAAGGTTACATCCCCTACAAGAACGTCCCCCTGGCGGTTTACCTTAGGGATAAAGTTCGAAGCGGCGAGGTGGAGTGGAAGAGGGCCTTGAACGACCTGAACGTCACTTTCCACGACCCCTGTCACTCCGGAAGACATCTCATGCACATAAACGGGAGGGACTGGGCCTTCGAGGCGCCCAGGGATGTCTACAACTCCATCCCCGGTCTGAACTACAAGGAGATGCCCCGCTCCCGGGAGCTGCAGAGATGCTGCGGAGCCGGCGGCGGGGTAAAGGCCGGACAGCCCGATCTCGCTCTGGGCTGCGCTGTTGCCAGGGTCAAAGATGGGCTGGCCGTGGATGCCGATGTGATCTCAAGCACCTGCCCCTTCTGCAGGCGCAACATCATGGACGGCAGAAACGAGATGAAGTCGGAGGTCAAGGTGGCAGACCAGGTCGAGCTGATGGCCGCCGCCATGGGCCTGGACGTGACCATCCCCGACAATCCCTACATGCAATACCAGGAGCAGGACGAGATCCTCTGCAAGGGCGAGGTCTGCCAGCTGGAGGAAGTCGCCGAGACCAAAGCCCAAGATGTGGATGCCTACTAGAATGGGCATCATCCTTTTTCATTTTTATCGGCAATTTTAAGCTGAGGAAAGCCGCCCCTATCGGCTCAAAAATCCCAATGGACTAAAAAATTGATGATAGCCGTCTTTAGCCCAGAACCTGCTCCATCCTGACGGTTACGACGCTTCCGGGAACTACAGGCACCGATTTTCTGATATCCTCGGGGATGGTTATCCTTCCTTCTTCATCCACCCGGCTGGAAAAATCGAACTTGTCTACGCCCTGTTTTATCCTCTCCACGGGTCTGTTCTCCGAATCCAGGACATGCACGAGCCTGATGGATACGACTTCGCCGGAGCCGATCTCCGCAGAGCTTCTGATGACATCGGGGATGGTGATCCGCCCTTCCACATCCACCTTGTCCAGGAACTCATATTTGAAAAAAGACTGCCTCTTCTCCTCCTTCAATACGTGCACCACCCTTGCTGATACGGTGAATCCCGGTGATACCCCAGAAGAGCTCCTGATCATCTCTGGAATCCTGACCAAACCCTCGGGGTTTACCTGATCGGTAAATTCGAAATTTTCAGGCATTCTCGGCTGGACTTCGACCGGCCTCCCCTCTCCGTCCAGGATGGGCTTCATCTTGATGGTTACTATGCTGTCCAACAATGCTCCGGAGGCCTTCTGGAGATCTTCAGGTATTCTGATCCTGCATTCACCGTCTACCTCAGCTTCAAATTCGAACTTCTCCGCTTCGCTCATAATTATACTTTAATGACGGATGTGTATTTAAAATTTGCATCGAGCCGGGTCTGCAGCATCGGATGTCACAGGCCCGCAGAAATCACAGCACGGGCCTTGAGTAGATGGTGTCCCTGGAATAGCTGATGACCTGGAGCTCTCTCTTCTTCGGCGCCTCCTCGACCGCCGGCGTCATCATCTCCTCCTGGAAGTCGGAGATCCCCCCGGATACGATCGGGGTGGAGGATAGGGGCGAGGGCGAGGCAGGCTCATAGAGGGAGGTTTCGGGGCTGGTCAAGGTGGCGGAGAACCTCCCCTTCCATCCCGACCCGGTCTCGTCGGAAGAGACGAAGGTTCCAGATATGATGCCCGACTCGTTGAATGCGCCGGTCAGCCTTGCGGCCGTCAGGGGATGCTGAATCAGGAGAAGCTGAACGTCGAGGCTTCCATCCTCAAAACGTCCCGTTACCATCCCATTCCAAGGGTCCGGGGCCTCCCCGGTGCAGACCCCCGATATGGCCGGGCCCATCATGAAGATGGCCGCCGAAAACTCCGCCAGAGGGAAGGGGTCGGCGGAGCTCTGATCTGATTCACAGCGGAAGGCCCAGAGCCCGGTCAGGTCGGGGTCGGCTGAGACGATCCCCATGGAGACGATCGCTGCGACCGCTGCCAGGATCAATGGCGATTTATCGATCATCAATCGAACCATGGGGACCGGATCTATTAAAGGCTGCGGAAAGGGTAAATTAAAGAGAGATTTAAAGGGACGGCGAGCGCGTTCATGACCACTATAAGGGACCCAATCCACGGATACGTCGAGCTAGACAGCCTGGCCACCGATCTCATCGACACCCGGGAGATGCAGAGGCTGAGGTGGATAAAGCAGCTGGGGCTCGCGAGCCTGGTCTACCCCGGAGCCAACCACACCCGGTTTGAGCATAGCCTGGGAGCATACCACCTCTCCGGCCTCCTCGCCCGCCATCTCGATCTCGACGGGGAGGAGGCGGCGGAGATCCGAGCAGCCGCCCTCCTTCACGACGTCGGCCACGGCCCCTTCTCCCACGTCACCGAGGGAGCCCTCTATGCCTACCTTCGAGAGGAGCATGAGATGGTGACCGATCGGCTGAAGAGAGGGGAGGTGGGGGACGCCCTGGCCAATTATGGCCTTAAACCCCACCGAATCCAGAGGCTGATCCGGGGGATGACCCCCCTGGGCGCGATGGTGAGCGGGGAGGTGGACGTGGACCGGATGGACTACCTGACCCGGGACGCCCACTACACCGGCGTGGCCTACGGGGTCATGGATTATCAGAGGCTGATGGAGACGATGACCATAAGGGATGGAGATCTGGTCCTGGAGGAGGGGGGGATCCACGCCGCCGAGTCCCTCCTGGTATCGAGGCTTCTGATGTACCCCACGGTGTACTTTCACCACGTATCCAGGATCGCCCAGAAGATGCTGGACGCGGGGGTCCGGGTGATGGTGGAGGATGGTGCCGACCCCCGAAAGATCAGGGATATGGACGACATCGAGCTTGTGGCCGCCATGACCTCTGCCGGCGGCTATCCCGGGGAGATCATGGGCAGGATCATGACCCGGCGGCTCTTTAAGAGGGCGGTTTACGTCGGCCGGGACCGCCTCGAGTCGCCCACGATCATCGACCGGTGCCGGGAAGGGAGGATGGCCGAGGAGATCGCTGAGCTCGCGGGGGTCGATCCGCTCCTCGTCCTCGTGGACAAGCCCGGCCTTCCCCGGATCGCCGAGGGGAACGTCTCCATCGTGGGACGGGATGGGGAGAAGAGACCCCTCCGGGAGGTCTCTCCCCTGGTCACCATCATGGAGAGCGCCTCCACGGCGGCCTGGAGGCTCGGGGTTTACACCACCGAGGAGAACCGCGAGCGAGTGAAGAAGGCGGCCACGAGCCATCTGAACATCAGAAAAAGCCCCGTTCAGCACACCCTCCAGGACCTCTGAGCTGGCTTCCCAGGGCCTGCTTGCTGAGGTGTGGCTTCCTCAGATGTGGCTTTCTCAGATGTGGCATTCTCAGATGTGGCCGCCTGAGGTGGTGAGACTGCCTGAGGTGGTGAGACTGCTCGAAGTTGCCTCCAGATCAAGCCCGCGAATATTCGGGACAACCTTTAAGTCGGTCCAGGGCCGAGGAAAGAGGGATGGTTGCCGTTGACAACAATCTGATAGTCAAGACGGTTCAGTCGATGAACCAGCACCTTCCCGGCAGGAGAAAGAA
>DAINAQ010000044.1:0-2958 GCA_036733325.1 Methanothrix sp. | reverse complement strand
TGATAGTCAAGACGGTTCAGTCGATGAACCAGCACCTTCCCGGCAGGAGAAAGAAGCTCACCGACCTCCTCAAAGAGGAGAAGCCCGGGGTCCGGGGGAAGGACAACACATTTTATATTATGGATAAAAAAGAGCTGAAGGTCATCTCCGAGGCCGTCCCCCGCTATCTCTGGGACCGGCTGAGGCTGCCCATTCTGATCGAGATGGCTCCCCAGTACGGGAGCGGCTCGGCCCGGATTCAGGGAGAGGCGGAATGCCTCCTCGCAAAGAAGCTCCTCAAGATCGATCGGGGCGACCGGAAGATGGTGATCATCTACATGCCGGAGATACGGGAGCTGAGGCGTCACCTCCCCACCACCAGCCAGTACGCCTTCATCACCGCCCTGGATTGAGATTGCTCTGATTTTTATATGATGCCGCCATATTATACCTTGGAGGTTTTTGATGATGGCTGAGAAAGCTAGGGAAGAGGCGATCAGGCTCTTCGAGGAGAAGATGGCCCAGGGCCGGTACAGGGAGGCAGCGAAGATCAGGGAGGACCATTCCCTACCTTCTCTGCCCCTCCAGAACGCCGTGACCGAGGAGTACAGGCGGCTCCTCGGCCTAGGCGAGTTCTCCATCGCCGCAGACCTGGCGAAGGAGTACGAACTTCCCAGGAAGCTGGTGACCGATGCGGCTGCTCGATCATTTACGAGGAAGGTGGACGGGGAGCACTACAGGGCGGCGGCAGAGTACGCGAAAAAGTTCGACCTCCCCCCGGAGATGGTCAGGGAGGCGGCGGTCCAGGCCTTCAAGAAGAGCATGGACTATGGCCTCTTCAAGAACGCCGCCGAGATCGCGGTCCAGTTTGAGCTCCCTGACCAGATGAGGATGGAGGCGGCGGAGAAGGCCTACTATTCGCACATGGACTCGGGGCTCTACAACAATGCCCTGAAGATCGCCCGAAAGTATGAGCTCTCCGAGGATCTGGTCCGGGAAGCCGAGACCAAGGCCAAAGGACGCAGGTGAAAGATGGACCGAGTCCTTCTCACCGTAGGAGGTTCCGACTCCTCCGGAGGAGCCGGGATCCAGGCGGATATCAAGACCTTCGGAGCCCTGGGCTTCCACGGAGCTTCGGCGGTCACCGCGGTGACGGCTCAGAACACCCTGGGCGTCAGATCGATCCACCCCCTCCCCCCCGGAGCCGTATTGGCCCAACTGGAGGCCCTCTTCGACGACTTCGAGATCTCCGCCGCCAAGACGGGGATGCTCCACGACGGAGAGATCGTCTCCGCTGCAGCCGGGTTCTTTGAGGGTATGAATATCCCGCTGGTGGTGGACCCGGTGATCGAGGCCGAGGCCGGAGGCCGACTCCTCTCGTCCCCGGCCCTCAAGCTCCTCTGCGAGAGGCTGATACCCCTGGCCAGGGTGGTGAGCCCCAACGTATTCGAGGCCGAGGCGATCACCGGCATAAGGGTGAAGGACGAGGAGAGCGCCGTCCGCGCCGGGCGGGCGATCCTGGACCTGGGGGCCGAAGCCGCCGTGGTCACCGGCGGCCATCTCGAAGGAGACGACGTTCTCGTATCGGGCGAGGGGCACCTCATCATCCGGGGCGAGAAGGTGGCAGGAGGAAACCATGGAGTGGGATGCACCTACTCTGCGGCCCTGACCGCCCTTCTGGGTCGGGGCGAAAGCCTGGAGACGGCAGCGGAGCTGGCGAAGAAGTTTGCTGCAGCCTCGATCCGGAGGTCAACGGCGGTCGGCAGGGGCGCATCCCCGGTGAACCCCCTGGGCGGGTTGCTGGAGGGCGCGGACAGGTACTCCGTCCTCACCGATCTGGAGAGGGGGGTTTCGATCCTACTGGGCGAGCCCGCCATCCTCCGTCTGATCCCGGAGGTGGGGTCGAACCTGGGGATGGCAACCCCGGCGGCCCGGAGCCCCGAGGACGTCGCCGCCATCGAAGGGCGGTTGGTGAAAGCGGGACCGCGGGTCAGGGCGTGCGGTTCCGTGAAGTTCGGGGCCAGCCGCCACGTCGCCAGAGTCCTCCTCTCGGCGATGAGCTGCGATCCCCATACGAGGGCGGCGATGAACGTGAGGTTCGGGGAGGACGTTTTAGAGGCGGTCCGGACCCTCGGCCTGACCATCTCCCATTTCAGCCGGGAGGACGAGCCTGCAGGATCCAAGACCATGAGCTGGGGGACGGCGGAGGCGATACGCCGCTATCGGTCCTCACCCCAGTTCCGGGATCGACCGTCTCGGCCCGTGCCCCAGGTCATCTGGGACCGGGGAGGGCCCGGAAAAGAGCCCATGGTCAGGATTCTGGGCCGGTCGGCGGTGGAGGTGGCAGATCTGGCGGTCGAGATCGCAAGGAAGCTCCTCTCAGACGGGAACCTATAAATTGAAGTTTGGTGCTTTAACATTGCGGTTCTTTATTTGGAGTGTCCGATATGGGAAGCGTGAAACCTAACTACATCAAGAATTTTGCAGACGACCTGATGAAGACCTACCAGGGGTCCTTCAACAACGATTTCGAGCATAACAAGGATATGGTCTCTGAGTACACCGACATCAAGAACAAGACCATACGAAACCGAATCGCGGGCTACATAACCCGCAAAGCCCAGATCCGAGGAGAGTAGTCTGGATGTTTGAAGGAGTGCTGCCAGCCATCATCACCCCCTTCAAAGACGACGGTGAGGTGGACGAGGAGGGCTTAAGGGGAAATATCGAGTTCTTCGGCGAGGCTGGCGTCTCCGGCATAGTCCCCTGCGGCACCACCGGCGAATCCGCCACCTTGACCTTCGAGGAGCACAAGAGAGTGGTGGAGGTTGCGATAGATTCGTCCAAGGTTAAGGTGGTGGCGGGCACCGGCTCCAACAACACCCGCGAGGCTGTGGAGCTGACGAAGCACGCCGAGGACGCGGGCGCCGACGCCGCCCTGCTGATCACCCCTTACTACAACAAGCCCAACGACCGGGG
>DAINAQ010000043.1:0-8640 GCA_036733325.1 Methanothrix sp. | reverse complement strand
CCTCTGAACCGGTCCAGGATCTCGTAGTCTTTGTACCTCCCCTCCCGGAGGACGCCCTCGACCAGGGGCGATGCCATGATCAGGATCTCGGCCTTCTCGGGGTCGTCCTTCCAGGCCCGAACCCGCGAGTACTCGAACTCGGGGTGGACGGCGACGCCGACGTTGGCTGGTATCGTCCACGGTGTCGTGGTCCAGATCATCATGAAGGTCTTCTCTTCGCCCAAAACCGGGAACTTGACGTAGATGGAGGGATCGGTCTCCTCCCAGTACTCCACCTCGGCGTCGGCGATGGCGGTCTCGCAGCGGGGGCACCAGTTCACCACCCGGAAGCCGCGCTCCAGAAGCCCCCGCTCGTTCGCCCTCTTCAGGGTCCACCAGGCCGCCTCCAGGTACTCGTCCTTCAGGGTCATGTAGGGGTCTTCCCAGTTGAGCCAGGCTCCGAGGGTGTTGAACTGATCGGTCATCTGGTCTTTCTGGCTCAGGGCGAACTCCTTGCACTTGTCGATGAACCGATCGACGCCGTAGGTCTCGATATCCTTTTTGCTCTTGAAGCCCAGGTACTCCTCCACCTTCACCTCGATGGGGAGGCCGTGCATGTCCCAGCCCGCCCGGTCCTTGATGGAGAAGTCGTTCATGGACTTGAAGCGGAGGATGGAGTCTTTGATGATCTTGTTCCAGGCGGTTCCTAGGTGGATCCTGCCCGTGGTGTAGGGCGGCCCGTCGACGAAGAAGAACTTTCTGCCGCCGGTTCTCATGGTCCTGGTCTTGACGTAGATGCCGCGTTCTTCCCAGAACTTCCTGACCTTTCCCTCTACCTCTTTCGCATCGTATTGCCCTTCCACCTCAGAGATCATCCTAGTCCTCCAACAACGGGGAAGGCATTGATAACGTCCTATTTAGGCTTTGTCGGTTCAGTTTTCCAATTTCGGGACGATGCAGGGTCGGTTTCCCAAGATCCGACTTGGATGATCGATCTTGTCATTGCCTCCAAAGATGCGGAATTAGGCCGAAAATGGATAGACGATCCGTCTATTGCTCTTCTTTTCAAATCTCAGGCTTCGCTGCCCAACCCCCACATCCAGGACCATCATCACCGCAAAGCCCCACCGCAAAGCCCATCATCGCCACTGCCGTGGCCAGGCTCGCATTCCGCCTCGCTGACACTCGGGGATCAGCTCCTCCACCACCACGAAGATCATCGCCCCCGGCGAAGCCCAGGGCGCGGGGGAGGAGGGATTCGGCCAGGATCACCGCCCCCGCCCCCACGACGACGGCTATCGGCTCGACGATCGCTGAAAGCTCGCCGTACCAGAAGCATTTCTTTCGAGCCATCCCCTCGCGGGCGGAGGGGCATGGAGTCGGCGACCCCCTCGTCTGAATCCCGATGCCGATGGCGAGGTGACCGCACCCACCAGGGTGGCGTTAGGATAACCGGAGGCCTGAGCCCCGAAGGCCACCCCCCGCGGCCAGCCCCTCGGGGATGTAAAGGAGTGATGGCCAGGATGAGGAGGATGATCCGATGCAAGCCAGCCTTTGCCGCCCCAGCTTTGCATGAACCTGAAAAGCCTGAGACGCAGCAGTGGAGGCGGGGGTGCATCCCGGCGACCGCCCTCAGGAAGAGCCCTCCCAGAAGGAAGTCCGCCGCCGCAGGAAGCCAGGCGGGAAGATCGCTCGCCTCCGCCATCTCGATCGCCGGGGCCAGGAGCGACCAGAAGCTGGCTGGCGATCATCACCCCCGCGGCGAAGCCCAGCATTCCGTCCAGGACCCTGCCGCTAACCTCCTTGAAGGTGAAGACGCTGGAGGCACCGAGGGCGGTCACCCCCCAGGTAAAGCAAGTCGCAAGAAACGACTTGGATCACAGGGTGAGACATTTGACTGGCCAGTTATATCATTGGCCCGGCCAGTTATAGTCGATGGATGGGCCAGCCATCAAGGTCATCGGACTGGCATCTTCCGCGGCGGAGCCGAAAAATGGGAGGAGAGAGTTGTTGCTCACTCCATCTCTATCGGCTCGCCGGCCTGGATGCTGCCGTCCTCGGCGATGGACCAGGTGGCATACCTGCCGCATACGTCCCCGTTATCGTCGAAGGTGATCTCGCCGGAGGCACCCTGATAGTTGATCTCCTCGCCCCGACGGATCAGTTCGAGGGCTTCTCCAATATCTGTAACCTCCGTTCCTGGCGGGTTTGCAACCGATCTTATGTTGTCCCTGATGGCCGATCCGGAAGCCTCGCCACCCTGCTCCATGGCCAGGATCACCAGGGCCCCGGCGTCGTAGCTGTTGGAGCAGTAGATCGACGGTTCCCTTCCGTACTCCTGGGCATACTTCTGCTTGAAGTCTTCGTAGGCGGGTCCTGCAACCGTCGGATCGGGCATGGTTCCCGTCAGTCCAGCCACGATGTAGCGACCGGCCTCGTCCTTTCCGGTCATCTCCGCCAGGTTCTCATCGGTGAGCCCCTCCGAGAGGAGCCAGGCGACCTCGTCCCCGAAGGCGCCCTTCTCGTAGGCGGTCCTGAGGATGATGCTCCCCGTCTGCGGGTAGGACACCAGCATGACCACGTCCGGATCCTTCTCGGTCACCCGCTCGACCTCGGAATCGAAGATGGTCTGGGCCGGGTCGTACCTCACCGACTCAACCACCTCGCCTCCGTCGTTCTCGAAGGCCTCCACGAAGACCTCTTCAAAGCCTATGCCGTAGGGGTTGTTCAGAACCAGGGTCGATGCGGTTCCGTAGCCGCTGTCCAGGGCCAGCCTGGCCATGGCCTCTCCCTGGAGGGCGTCGGAGGGGCAGGTCCTGAAGTAGAAGTCGTTGTCGGGGTAGTCGGTGAACTCGACTCCGGTGTTGGAGGAGGATATCTGAAGAACCTCGCTTCCGCTGGTTATGCTGAGGATCGCAGAGCTGGGACCGCTTCCCGTACTTCCTATGATCGCGGGAACCCTGTCCACCTTGACCAGCTTGTTTGCGGCGTCCACCGCCGGGATCTCCGAGGTCTGGTCGTCTTCCACCAGGAGATCGATCTGTGACCCGAGGACGCCACCGTTCTCGTTCGCCTCTTTCACCGCGAGGTTCATGGCATCGGTCATGGGGCTGCCGTAAGTGCCCAGATCGCCGGTGAGGGATTGAAGGGCCGCTATCTTGACCGTCTTGGTCCCCTCTTTGCCTTCGTCAACGCATCCTGAAAATGCCGCAGCAATGATCAATATTATTCCTATCACATATTGGTGCCTTCTCACCAGAGATTCCTCCGAAATATCTTCTAACTGGGAACTCCCATATCGGCATCTGAAGCTTTTTCGGTATATATCGATTTTGGCAACTCACATCGTCAATCTATTATAGAAATCGATATCGACGAAATGTTTATGTTATGGAGAGTAAGGGGTGAGGGCGAAGGTTGATCTGAATGATGAGGGCCCGGCCGCCCTGAGGATTAACACCCGGAGATTTGAAATGTCGGCAGAACAGCTGGTAGTCAACGGCGTGGTCCTGGGCTGCATCTTCGCCCTATCAGCGATCGGCCTCTCCATGACCTATCGAATCCTCAACTTCGCAAATCTCGCCCATGGTGACTTCGTCACCTTTGGCGCCTACGCCGCTTTTCTATTCTCCGCCCTCTGGGGCGTCAACTTCCTTCTGGCCTTCCTCCTGGCCATCGCTGCCACATCTCTCTTTTCCATCCTCCTGGACCTGGTCATATGGAGGCGGATGCGCTCAAAGGGGGCCACCAGGACGGCTCTCATGATCCTCTCCATAGGCCTTGCCATCTCCCTTCGAAACCTCCTCGTCTTCAGCTTCGGCCCCAACATCAAGAGATACCCCATGCCCCTGAAGGAGGGTATCAACGTCGGAGGCGTTGTCGTCACCGGATACCAGCTGGCGGTGGTGGCCGTGGCCCTGGTCCTGATGCTGGCCATCCATCACCTTCTCACCAGGACCACCATGGGAAAGGCGATGAGAGCCCTATCCGACAACGCCGACCTCGCCCGGGTCTCGGGGATAGACGTGGACAGGGTGATAAGGCTCACGTGGGCCATAGGTATGGCCCTCGCCGCCGCCGCGGGGGTCCTCTACGGCCTCATAACCAACATCAACCCGACCATGGGCTGGTTCATGGTGATCCCCATCTTCTCCGCCGCCATCCTGGGGGGGATAGGCAACCCCTACGGAGCCATGCTGGGGGGGATGGTGATCGGCCTCTCTCAGGAGCTCTCGACTTTGGTTTTGCCCTCGGAGTACAAGATCGCCGTCAGCTTTTTCATTATGATCGCCGTCCTCCTCCGTCGGCCCCAGGGGATCATGGGAGGCCGATGAATGATCGACTACCTGGTGACCATAGTTTTGATGGCGGGGATATACGCCATCTTCTCCTTCGGCCTCCAGCTGGAGTGGGGCTATACGGGTCTGCTCAACTTCGGCCACGTGGGGTTCATGGCCATCGGGGCCTACACCACGGTCCTCCTCGGCACCAGTGGCGTTCCCCTCTTCCTCTCCGTCCTGGCTGGAATAGCCCTCGCCGGGATCATGGGAGCTCTTCTGGGGGTTCCGACCCTGCGGCTCCGGGAAGACTACCTGGCCATCACCACCATAGGATTCTCGGAGATCGTGAGGTTCATCCTCCACAATGAGGAGTGGCTCACCAACGGGTCCATAGGCATGGGCGGGTTTCCCCGGCCCTTCGATGCCCTCATCGGAGCAAGGGATTACGAGCTCTTCCTGATGGCGATGGTGCTTATCGTCGTCTTTTCCCTCTATCTGATCCAGGAGCATCTCATCGGTTCGCCCTGGGGCCGGGCCCTGAAATCGATCAGGGACGACGAAGGGGTCTCAGCCTCCCTGGGAAAGAACGTCTTCAGCTACAAGGTCCAGTCCCTGGTCCTGGGATCGATGATGGCAGCGGCCGCGGGATCGATCCTGGCCTTCTACATGCAGTTTATAAACCCCACCACCTTCATGCCCATAGAGACCTTCTACGCCTGGATCATAATCATGGTGGGGGGGAGCGGAAGCAACAGGGGCGTCCTTCTCGGAGCGATCCTCTTCCAGCTCTTCTTCAGTGGGACCAGGTTCGTCCAGGGGTACCTCCCTCTGGAGCCCACCCAGGTGGGCGCCCTCAGGGTGATGGTCATCGGCCTCGCCCTGATCGTTCTGATGATCCACCGGCCCCAGGGGATTCTGGGGAAGAAAGAGGAGTTGAGCCTTGAGAGATGAGATCCTGAAGGTAGGAGGGGTGAGCAAGAGCTTCGGCGGGATGACCGCCGTAGCCGACTGCAGCCTGGCGATGGTGGAGGGGGAGATATCAGGGCTCATCGGCCCCAACGGGGCGGGCAAGAGCACCCTCTTTGAGATGATCACAGGCGACCTAATCCCCGATTCGGGAAGCATTCACTTTCTGGGTAAGAGCATCGTCGGCCTCCCCAGCTTCAGGATCGCGCGGATGGGGCTGGTCAGGACCTTTCAGATCCCAAGAGCTCTGAACAAGATGACCGTCCTCGAGAACATGATGCTCGCCACTCAGAACCAGGAGGGGGAGAAGATCTGGAACGTCTTTCTCCGCCCAAGAGCGGTCCGGAGGGAGGAGGAGAGGACGAGAGATCGGGCGCTTGCGCTCCTGGAGTTCTTCAGCCTGGGGACGATGGCGGACGAGTACGCGGGAGCCCTATCCGGAGGCCAGAAGAAGCTTCTGGCCATGGCCAGGACTCTGATGGCCGACCCGAAGATGCTCCTCCTGGACGAGCCCTTCGCCGGGGTCAACCCCACCCTCTCCAAGAGGCTCCTCGGCCACATCAAGGAGCTCCGGGAGGGGGGGGTCACCTTCCTGATCATCGAGCATGGGATCCCCTACGTCAAGGAGCTCTGCGACACCGTCTTTGTGATGAACAAAGGTGAGATCATGACCTCCGGCACCCCCGAGGAGGTAACCTCCGACGAGCGGGTTCTGGAGGCGTATCTGGGAGGGATGGACGATGCCCATTAAATCGATATTCATTGAAGAGATCTCGGTCTCATCCTCGATCTCAATTTCATCTTCGGTTTGGGCTCGGGGCGGTTCGGCCGCCAGGAGGGATGGATATCCTCGAGGTTGAGAGCGTATTTGCCGGGTACACCGACGTCAACATCCTGGAGAATGTCTCCATGAGGATAGACGAGGGGGAGATCGTGACCGTCATCGGCCCCAACGGCGCCGGGAAGAGCACCCTGATGAAGACGGTCTTCGGCCTGACCAAGCTTCGGGGGGGGAGGGTCGTCTTTCGGGGCGAGGAGATCTCGGGGATGAGGCCCGACCTGATCGTCAGGAGGGGCGTCGGCTACGTCCCCCAGGAGAGGAACATCTTCGCCAGCCTCTCGGCCAGGGAGAACTTCGAGATGGGGGCCTTCACCAACCGGGAGCTCCTGGATGTGAACCTGGACGAGGTTCTGAGGATCTTTCCGGAGATCAAGGGCAGGATGGATCAGAAGGTGGGGACGATGAGCGGCGGCGAGCAGAAGATGGTGGCCATCGGCCGGGCCCTCATCGCCGAGCCCGCCCTCCTCCTTTTAGACGAGCCCTCCGCCGCCCTCTCCCCCAAGCTGGTGGATCAGGTCTTCGAGAAGGTGACAGAGATCAACCTTATGGGGACCGCCATCATGATGGTGGAGCAGAACGCGAAAAAGGCGCTGGCCATCAGCGACCGGGGGTACGTGCTGGAGATGGGGCGGAACCGCTACGAGGGGCCCGGAAGGACCCTCCTCTTGGACGCCGATGTCCGGGGGCTTTATCTGGGCGGGTGAAACGGGATTCTTCGTGGAGGCTGATGAAGCCGATCGCAGCTCTGATCAGATCAGAGGCGGGAAGGAGACAATTTGATTGCTGCTCTCATCGGAGAGAAGACGGAAACCCTCTTCTCCACTACCAGAGGCTGCTACCAGAGGCTGCAACAAACTCCTTAAATCCCAGAAGAGCAATATAACCACCAGATCAACTTCTCTCAAGGTGTCAATAGACTATGAAAAGAAGATGGCAGCACGATAGGGGATTGGAGGCGAGGATGCTCTTCACCATGTTCCTTTTATTCCTGGTCTACCTGGCCTTTCTGGCCATACTCGCCAGCCAGGGCGCGGGACCGACGGTGATGATCGCTTTCATCAGCATATTCATGCTCATTCAGTACTTCTTCTCCGACCGGCTCGTCCTCATGAGCATGGGGGCCAAGATCGTCTCCGAGAGCGAGGAGCCACAGCTCCACCAGATGATCTCCAGGCTCTGTGCCATGGCCGACCTTCCCAAGCCGAAGATTGCCGTGGTAAACACGCCCATGCCCAACGCCTTCGCCACCGGCAGAAATCCCGGCAATGCCGTAGTGGCGGTGACCACGGGGATCCGAAGCCAGCTGAACCAGGCGGAGCTGGAGGCGGTCCTGGCCCACGAGCTGACCCACGTCAAGAACAGGGACGTGATGGTGATGACCATCGCCAGCTTCCTCTCCACCGTCGCCTTTTACATTGTCCGATACTCCCTTTACTTCGGCGGCGCGGGATCCGACAGGCAGAAGGGAAGCGTATGGGTTGCCTTCTTCGCCTCGGTCGTCGTCTGGATCGCCAGCAGCCTGTTGATCAGAGCCCTCTCCCGTTACCGGGAGTATGCCGCAGATAGGGGCTCGGCCGTGATCACCGGCCAGCCCTCGAACTTGGCTTCGGCATTGATGAAGATCAGCGGGGTCATGCCCCGGATCCCCAAGGAGGATCTGAGGAAGGCCGAGGGGATGAACGCCTTCTTCATCATCCCCGCGATCTCGGGCTCGTCGATAATGAACCTCCTCTCAACCCACCCTCCGACGGAGAAGAGGATCGCAGCCCTCCAGAGGATCGAGCGGGAGCTGGAGACGGCATGAGGCTTGATTAGGAATGAGGCTCAAATGAGGTTCAAGATCCTGGACTCGATCCTGGGAAAGAGCGAGCTTCCGACGGCCAAGCTCGACCGCCTCTTCGCCATGTCCACCGCCAGCATCACCATGGAGGCGAACCTGGGCCTCTCGCCCGATGGCACGGCCGGGATCTGCTTCAAGCCCATCGAGTCCTCCAAGTACGAAGCCGCCCGCTCCGAGATCCAGGAGCTCCTCAGCTACAGCGCCCGGGAGACGGGGACGAAGTACAGAGTGGAGCAGGACGAATACCGATTCCTCTGGGTGGTCCTGGAGGATCCCCACTTCGACGATCTGGTGGCCAACGTTCATCTGGTGAGCACGACTATGGTGGAACACGGCTTCGGAGAGCGGCTCCTCTGCGCAGTATACCGGTTCCGGGGAAAGGAAGGCCCCGTCTTCTGGATCTACAGCTTCAAGGGCGGTGCCTACTATCCCTTCGCCCCAGCCGGAGGGCAGAATAGAGACAATTCCCTGGAGTTTCGGCTCAGATCGGTGATGGAGCCGGAGCTACCAATCGAGAAGGACGTGGAGAAGTGGTACCCCCTCTGGGGGATACCCCTCTGAGCCTCATATTTTAAAAAATTCTGATCGATCCCAAATGCTCGATCAGAATCGTTGTTTATAATCCTGGATCAGATCAGACGATTCTAATCCTGGATCAAATTAGACGATTCTGATCAGATGGTACTGCACCCTCAACTGGTTGATATTCTGTGATACGGATAAGTCAACAGTTC
>DAINAQ010000042.1:0-8715 GCA_036733325.1 Methanothrix sp. | reverse complement strand
TCTGCCGGTGGATCTGGATGATGACGTCCTCCCCCGAGAGCCCCTGGACCAGGAGGAGCTCGTCCAGGAGGCCTCTAGCCTGAGTGAACTTGCCCGCCAGGGCCGCCTCCATCAATTCCCTGATCTGCTCGGGACGGGCGGTGGCGGTGATCTGATAGATCGTCTCCTCGGTCACCTCCTCCTCCATCAGGGCTGCGGCCTGGAGGGCGTTGATCGCCTTCCTCATGTCGCCCCGGGCGACGTAGACGATCGCCGTCATCCCTTCCTCGGTCACCTTGACCCCCTCGTCCTCGGCGATCTTCTTCATCCTCTCGGCGACGGCGTTGTCGGAGAGCGACCGGAACCGATAGACGGCGCACCTCGACTGGATCGGCTCGATGATCTTGGAGGAGTAGTTGCAGCTGAGGACGAACCTGCAGATGGAGCTGTACCGCTCCATGGTCCTCCGAAGGGCGCTCTGGGCGTCGCTGGTGAGGGCGTCGGCCTCGTCGAGGAAGATCACCTTGAACTCGGCCTCGCCGAGGGGGGCGATCCGGGCGAAGTCCTTGACCTTGTGGCGGACGACGTCGATCCCCCGTTCGTCGCTGGCGTTCAGCTCGATGAAGTTAGCCCGCCAGTCTTCGCCGAAGAGCTCTCTCACCATGCTGATGGCGGCGGCGGTCTTGCCGACGCCGGGGGGACCCGAGAAGAGGAGGTGAGGGACGTTTCTGCTCCTGACATAGGACTTGAGCCTCTTGACGATCTCCTCCTGGCCCACCACGTCGTCCAGGCTCGTCGGCCTGTACTTCTCGATCCAGATCTCCTCTTTAATTCCTGACCCCTCCTCACCAACGACCTGACCTTATCCGTATATCAAATTTCCCTCCCTTCCCTGCTCCCTGTCCAGCTTCCTGCCCTGCAGGTCGGTCCCATGGAAGAAAACATTTGAAAATTCTTATATACTGAGAAGGCCAATATAGCGGGGAGGCGAATCTCATGAAAGCGTCAAAGTTTGGGGTTCTTATCCTGATCATCCTTGCCGCCCAGACGCCCTCGAGTTAGGCTGCATCGGAGGGCTTGCATCGGCAGCGGAATCGGCGCCGTCGGAGGCGTTGGAGGCGACGGCATCGGGGGCGATCCGGATGAGAAGTCAATGAACCATCATAAATCGCCTTTTTTTGGATAGCATTAAAGGCCGAAAAACAGCCGCTCCTATCCACGGCTGAAAAGTCGTGGCCTCATTGAAACCCTTCGCTGCTGACGATGGTGATTTCTACCACATCTCGCACCTCCCATTCCCGGCTGTTATCTGCGACCACCACCGCCCCGAGCCGGAGTCGCGGAAGGCGACGGCCGTCATTATTCCGTCTCCAGCGGCAGCCTTTTTATTCCCTCACCATCTAGGGCTTTGCGGCTTTGAAGAGCAGATAGAAGGAGAGAATCGAGAGATCGGAGTAGAGGAGGCGGAAAGTTGCCCAAGAGAGAAGACATCAACAAGATCATGATCATTGGGTCGGGGCCCATCGTAATCGGCCAGGCCTGCGAATTCGACTACTCGGGAACCCAGGCCTGCAAGGCCCTTCGGGAGCTGGGCTACGAGATAGTCCTGGTGAACTCCAACCCTGCTACCATAATGACCGATCCGGGGATGGCGGACGTGACCTACATCGAGCCCCTCAACCTGGAGAGGATGACCCAGATCATCGAGAAGGAGAGGCCCGACGCCCTCCTCCCGAACCTGGGGGGCCAGTCCGGCCTCAACCTCAGCTCCGAGCTGGCCAAGGCCGGGGTCCTGGAAAAATTCGGGGTCAAGGTGATCGGGGTCAAGACCGACGCCATCGAGCGGGGTGAGGACCGGATCATCTTCAAGGAGACGATGGACCGGCTGGGGATCGACATGCCCAGGAGCACCGCCGTCTACTCCGTCGAGGACGCGGAGAAGGTGGCCGCGGATCTGGGGTACCCGGTGGTGGTCAGGCCCGCCTACACCATGGGCGGGACCGGGGGCGGCCTGGTCTACAACGTGGAAGAGCTGCGGACCGTGGCCAGCCGGGGGATATCGGCGAGCCTCATCGGCCAGGTGCTGATCGAGGAGTCGGTCCTGGGCTGGGAGGAGCTGGAGCTGGAGGTGGTCAGGGACGCCAAAAACCAGATGATCACCGTCTGCTTCATCGAGAACGTCGACGCCATGGGGGTCCATACCGGCGACTCCTACTGCACCGCCCCCATGCTGACCATCTCCCAGGAGCTTCAGGAGAGGCTCCAGGACTACTCCTACCGGATCGCCGAGGCCATAGCGGTCATCGGCGGGACCAACGTCCAGTTCGCCCACGACCCCAGGACCGGCCGGGTCGTGGTCATCGAGATCAATCCGAGAACAAGCCGCTCCTCCGCCCTCGCCTCCAAGGCCACCGGCTTTCCCATCGCCCTGGTCTCGGCGAAGCTCGCCAGCGGCCTGACCCTGGACGAGATCCCCTACTGGCGGGAGGGGACTCTGGAGAAGTATACCCCTTCCGGCGACTACGTGGTGGTGAAGTTCGCCCGCTGGGCCTTCGAGAAGTTCAGAGGCGCCGAGGACCGGCTGGGAACCCAGATGAAGGCGGTCGGAGAGGCGATGGCCATCGGCAAGACCTACAAAGAGGCCCTCCAGAAGGCGATCAGGTCTCTGGAGATCGGACGGTTCGGTTTGGGCTTCGCCAGGGACTTCAACCAGAAGTCCCTACCAGAGCTTCTGAATCTATTGAAGTGGCCTTCAAGCGAGCGGCAGTTCATCATCTACGAGGCCCTCCGGAAAGGGGCGGGAGTCCAGGAGATCAGCGAGATCACCAGCATCAAGCCCTGGTTCATCCAGCAGATGAAGGAGCTTGTGGACCTGGAAGAGGAGATCCTGAAGTGCAGAGCCGGGGGTGAGGGCGAGGAGGACGGGGCTGGCGAGATTGGCGATAAGCCTCTTCCCAAGAGCCTCCCGGACGCCCTCCTGGAACGGGCCAAGAAAGACGGCTTCTCCGACCGGTACCTTGCAAAGCTGCTCGCGGTCCCCGAGACGGAGATCCGGAGCCGGAGGAAGGCCCTGGGGATCGTCCAGGGCTGGCACCCGGTCCCCGTCAGCGGGGTTGAGGATGCCGCCTACTACTACTCCAGCTACAACGCCCCGGACGAGACGAAGACCACCGAGCGGAGGAAGGTGATGGTCCTGGGAGGCGGACCAAACCGGATCGGCCAGGGGATCGAGTTCGACTACTGCTGCGTCCACGCCGCCTTCGCTCTTCGAGATTTGGGCTACGAGACGATCATGGTTAACTGCAACCCCGAGACCGTCTCCACCGACTACGACACCTCCGACAAGCTCTACTTCGAGCCCCTCACCGTCGAGGACGTCCTCAGCATCTACGAGAAAGAGCGGCCCGAGGGGATGATCGTCCAGTTCGGCGGCCAGACCCCCCTGAACATCGCAAGGGAGCTGGAGGAGGCGGGGGCGAGAGTGATCGGGACGACGGTGGACACCATCGACCTCGCCGAGGACCGGGACCGGTTCCGGATGATGATGGAAAAGATGAAGATCCCCATGCCCGAGTCAGGGATGGCGAGCAACCTGGAGGAGGCCCTGGAGGTGGCGGCCAAGATCGGCTATCCTCTGATGGTCCGCCCCTCCTACGTCCTCGGGGGCCGGGGGATGGAGGTGATCTACGACCGGGAGATGCTGGAGCGGTACGTCCAGGCGGCCGTGGACGTGACCCCGGAGCGGCCCATCCTCATCGACCGATTCCTGGAGAACGCCCTGGAGGCGGAGGCCGACGCCCTCTCCGACGGGGCCGGGACCTTCGTTCCCGCGGTGATGGAGCACATCGAGCAGGCGGGGGTCCACTCCGGAGACTCCGCCTGCGTCATCCCTCCGGTGACCATCCCCGATGGGCATCTGGAGACGATCAAGGAGTACACCCGGAGGATCGCCAAGGAGCTGGGGGTGGTGGGGCTGATGAACATGCAGTACGCCATCGCCAAAGACGTGGTCTACGTCCTGGAGGCGAACCCCAGGGCCTCCCGGACCGTCCCCCTGGTCTCCAAGGTCTGCAACGTCTCCATGGCCCGGATCGCCACCGAGCTGATGATGGGCAGAAGGCTCGCCGACCTCGCACTTGAAGAGAGAAAGATCCCTCACTTCGGGGTCAAGGAGGCGGTCTTCCCCTTCAACATGTTCCCGGAGGTCGACCCCCTCCTGGGGCCGGAGATGAGGTCGACGGGCGAAGTCCTGGGGATGGCCGACTCCTTCGGGCTCGCCTTCTTCAAGGCCGAGGAGGCGGCAAAGCAGACCCTCCCGAAAGAGGGGACGGTCCTGATCACGGTCGCCTCCAAGGACAGATCGAGTATCCTGGAGGTGGCAGGGGAGTTTTCCCGCCTGGGCTTCGCCATCAGGGCGACGGGCGGCACGAGCGAGTACCTCTCCGAGAAGGGGATAAAATCGGAGCTGATCAAAAAACTCCACGAGGGAAGGCCCAACATCGACGACGCCATCAAGAACGGGGAGATCCAGCTCGTGGTCAACACTCCCATCGGGAAGGCGAGCCAGCACGACGACTCCTACATAAGGAAGGCGGCGATCAAGTACAAGGTGCCTTACATCACCACCCCCGCCGCGGCCTCGGCGGCGGCGAAGGGGATCGCAGCCTTCAGGAAGGGGAAGTCCGGGGTCAAGTCTCTCCAGGAGTATCATGCGGATATCCCGGTATGAAGGGGATGGAAGGCGAATTTCGAGCTAGAGGGACGGCAGTCTGGCGGGGCAGGCCGCCCCTCTCCGTCTGCCTCCTCTCCGTCAGCTCTTCGCCGTCTGTCTTTTCCGTCTGCCCCTCTCCGGACCCGATCTCAACCCAGTATCTCTTTCAAATCGCCCTCAATCCGCCTCCGAAGAGGAGAAGATCGAGTCTCACTCCATCATCCCCGCCAGCTCCTCTTCGATGTACGGGTCCATCTCCCCACAGCGGCCGTGAGTGGCGCAGCCCACGATGTGCATATCCTTCGGCTCCAGCGCCTTCTGGTAGGTCCTTTCCGCCAGTTCGAAGGGGATGACAGTATCGTTCAGAGAGTGGATCATCACCAACCTTCGGGGCGGGATTCGGGCGAGATAGGTATCGGGATCGATAGATCGCAGGAACCTGACCGCGTCCGGGCCGCTCTTCCTCAAGAGATCGATCTCCTCAGCCTTCACATCGTAACCGCAGGTGCTGATGGCGATCACCCCCCGGGACCTCTGGTCCAGGGCGGAGGCGATGATGGCAAACCGCCCTCCGTTGCTCTCGCCGAGGTAGACGATCCGGTCCGGGTCGATTCCGGGCTGCGTTCTCAGGACCTCGGCCGCCGCCAGGGCGTCGTGGACCATCTTGTGCTCGGTCGGCTCCCGGCCGGCGAGAAACATCTCCAGGTCGCTCCTTATGTCGACCCCGCCCAGGTTGCGCTGATCGAGGGCCAGGCTTGCGTATCCCAGGCCGGAAAGGAACTTCGCCAGCCCCTGCTCCTGCTCTTTGGTGACGGTCGCTCCGGGAAGGAGGACCACGCCAGGAAAGCCTCCCGATGGCCGAGCCGGGGGAACTCTGAGGAGGCCCGCCATCTCCGCCCCCCGGCTGGAGAAGCCGACTTCGCTCAGTATGACCTCGCTCAGGTTCGAGTTCGAGCCGCCTTGCTCCTCGAACGGGATCAGGCTGTACTCCGGCTCGGGGATCGGATACTCCAAAATTCCGTCCTCAGAAACCCGCCACTCTCCTCCCATCTGCATAGAGAGAAAAATGCCCGCTAGCAGGGCGACGATGCCCAGGGCGGCGATCGAAAGTGCGATTTTGAGTCTCTTCTCCAAATATCCCGCCTCCTCTTCTGCTCCCATGTGCCTCAAGAAGACGTCGTCCTTATTCAGACCATACCACCTCCCTTTCGACGGCTGGCCGGATGTAGGGGCTCAGTCCCTTGACGGTCACAAGGTCCACCTCTCTTACGAATAGGTCTTCGAGAAAGAAGGCCAGGCCCATGAAGTTTCTGAAGGTGGGCTCCTCGAACTCCACCAGGACGTCGACGTCGCTTGTCTCCTTCTCTTCGCCTCGGGCGTAGGAGCCGAAGGTCACGATCTTGCGCACGCCGAACTTCTTTTTGACCTCTTCGTGGTGAGCTTTCAGAATGCTGAGCGCGTCCATGTCAGGCTTCCAGGCGCTGCAGTCGGCGAAAGGCCTAATCTGGCCTAAATTTGACCTCCGAATGTAAATATGTATATGTTGTCGAATCAGCCTCAGATCGGCAGGGGGATGGGGAGGCGTAAGCTTCGGTGATAGTGTGCAGAATTCTCCCGGCCCAAATCCAGGCGGACGAGAGGGATGGTAAAGGCGAGGGTGAGGTTGAGGCGAGGGTGAAGGCGGCAGGTTTTGCGCCTCACCCACCATAAAATGTACCGACTTTCCAGTTAATCGGCAAGCTTCAGGATGGCCATCTCGTACCCCTCCAGCGGCAGCTGAACGACGTGCCGCCCTCCCGTCGACAGGACCTCGACCCTCTTCTTCCACCCGAGGAGGTTCTCCATACTCCTCCCCGCCGGAGTGAGGTTTCCGTCCACGGTGACAAAGTCGCTCCGGGGGCTTTGGTCCAGGTTGAGGGCCATCAAGATCTCCGTATCGTCCAGGATCCGGGAGTAGGCGAGGGTGCAGAGGCCGTCGATGGGGTGGCCAAAGTCTGCGCCGTTCCCGGAGATCTCCCTGAAATACTGCCTCCCGTACCGGAGGGCGGGCTCCTTCGCCCTGATCCCGGCTATCAGGGAGATCTCCCGGTAGAGTCGGTGATCCTGGTCGAAGAAGTGGTGATCGATGGTCCCGAAGGCGCCCCAGCTCCCGCCGAACATGCACTCCCGGATGTATCTGTCGCCATCACCGCCGCCGTCGAAACCCTGCTCGGTCCCGTAGTAGATGCAAGGAATGCCCAGGCTTGTCAAGAGATAACCCACCGCCAGGACGGCCTGCTCCTGATAGGGGTCGTTGTGAAGGAACCTGGCCCTGGGGGATCTTCCGATCTGATCGTGGTTGTCCACGAAGGACACGAAGTACCGGCTCGCCCCTCCGTGGTCTGCGTACAGCTCCCTGAACCGATCGTACCTCTGCCTCAGAGAGGCGGGGTTCATAAATCCCTTGATCACCGCCTCCAGAATGGACCAGAGGGGAAAGTCGAGGGCCGCATCCAGGGAGGGGAAGCGCTCGTTAGTATCGGGTATGCGGGCGTTTCGGCCGATGTACTGATCGATGAAGAGGTCGCCTCCCACCACCTCGCCGAAGAGGAAGAAGTTATTCTTGCCGATAGACTGGGCGTACTCCCTTATGGCGTTGCAGAAGATAGCGGTGCTGGACTCTTCGATGTGCTTTGCCGCATCAAGCCGGTATCCGTCCACGTCCGCTACCGCTATCCAGCGCTTGAATGAGTCGATGAGGGCCCTGAGAACCTGGGGGTTGGATGTATCCAGCTCCTTGAGGGAGCAGAAGTCGCCATCCCTGGTCTCGGGGAATGCGTCCCAGTTTCTTATCTCACCCTTCCTCCGATACCATTCCCGGTTCTGAAACTCCCGGGGCCATACGGCATCGTCAAAAGGAAGCTCGGATCTGGCCTTCTCGTCTTCCCGGAGGCAGAAGTCGCCGATGCGAAGTTTGCACTCTCCCCTCGCTGCCGAGGGCTCGACCTGCCGCCAGAATCCGAAGGGAAATCTCACCCCTTCCCAGTAGTAATAGGTGTAGTCCCCAGGATAGGCCCAGTTGTCTCCAGTGTGGTTCAGGACGACGTCCAGGATCACCCGGAGCCCTTTCTTGTGAGCCTCGCCGACCAGCCTTCTGAGGTCCTCTTCCGACCCGAATCGGGGGTCGACCTCCAGGTAGTTTTGGATGCCGTAGCCGTGATAGGTGTGAAGCTCGATGCGGTTCTTGAATATGGGGCTCAGCCAGATGGCGGTGCATCCCAGGTTTTTTATGTAGTCCAGCTTCTCGGTGATGCCTTTCAGGTTTCCGCCCTGCCACCTTTCGCCCGCCGCGTCTTTCCTCTCCTGGGGAACTCCCGGCCTGTAGGGCTTTCTCTTTTGGCCGTCATTGAACCTGTCAACCAGCAGGTGGTAAAGAAACTGATCCCTCCAGTCGGGGGGTGAAGGGAAGACCGGCCCAAGAGGTTTAAAGTCCACCTCCTTGAGGCTCTGAGCTTTGAAGCTTTGAGGTTTCTTTTTGGACATGTCTCTCACCTAGTGGTGTATCCAGAGCTTCGCACCGCGAAGAGGCTGAGATCAGATAATTTTATCCGGCGTGGAATCCAGTTCAAATATAATGTTTCAGTCTCCTCCAGATGCTGGATCGGAAATCGGCTCTGAATCCTCCTCATCGCTGCCGGCCCTTCGGCTCTCTCTGACCCGATGCGATGATGATGTTGTTTTTGGATAATTAAATATGTCACCGGGATTATATGTAATTTTGGTTTGACAGTAGGAAGACTGGAGTGGCTGGAGACTGGAAGCCTTTGAAGACTGTATCCGGGATGAAAGGGTCAGAATATAGATGAAAAATATGATCAATCCTGAAAAAGATCCGACCGCTATCAGGACCACCGCCGGTCCGAGGTTCGGGGATGGGATTCTTCAGCTTAGTACCTCAGAAGCGCCCCCACCCCATCCGACGAGGCGAGGCAGGCGTCCTCCTCGACGAACTCCACCTCCGCCCCCGTCCTCACCGCCAGCTCGTA
>DAINAQ010000041.1:0-8908 GCA_036733325.1 Methanothrix sp. | reverse complement strand
AAGAGCGCAAAAGCCGATATTGGATGTAGGGTAAAGGAGGGAGACTAAGTCCATCGACTTTTGCTTACTTGGTCTACGTCATTTGTCGAATATAAACCTTTCGGTAGGCCACTGCCTTTAAGTCTATATAAGCGTTGTGGTTTTGATGAAGACGCCGCTGCTGGCAACCGACGCCCTCATCCTCTTCGGTGAGGGGATTGTGCTGATAAGTAGAGAGAATCCGCCCTTCCAGGGGTTTTACGCCCTGCCGGGGGGGTTTGTGGAGGTGGGGGAGACCGTCGAGGAGGCGACCCGCCGGGAGGCGAAGGAGGAGACGGGGCTGGATATCACCCTCCTCAAGCTGGTGGGGGTGTACTCGGAGCCCCATCGCGACCCCCGGGGGCACGTCGTCTCCATCTCTTATCTCGCCTGGGGGAGGGGAGAGCTGGCAGCGGGCTCGGACGCCAAGTCGGTCCAGGTCTTCGATCCGAAGGAGCTTCCTCCCCTGGCCTTCGATCACGCCACCATAATCCGGGACGGGCTGGAGAAGCTTTAAGATATCTTCAGTCAGGAGGTGGAGCTTGCATGGCCGACGATATCAGGGAGATCATAGAGAAGTACGCCCTTCAGAACGCGGTGAAGTACAGGGCCGCGCCCCAGGCGGGAGCGGTGATGGGAAAGCTGATGGGCGAGCGTCCGGAGCTCCGGGCCAGAGCGAAGGAGGTCTCGCCCCTGGTCGCATCGGTCCTCGCCGAGGTGGCGAAGACCGGCCCCGAAGTCTGGGAACGCAGGCTCGCCGAGATCGCGCCGGAGCTTCTGGCGGAGCTGGGAGTGAAGAAAGAGCCGGATAAAGGGCTTCCACAGCTCGATGGGGCCGAGGAAGGGGTGGTGATGAGGTTCGCCCCCAACCCCAACGGCCCGCCCACCATCGGGTCTGCCCGGGGGATCATCATCAACTCCGAGTACGTCAGGAGGTACGGCGGAAAGTTCCTCCTCCGCTTCGACGACACCGACCCCGTCAACAAGAGGCCGATGCCGGAGGCTTACGGCTGGTACCTGGAAGACAGCGAGTGGCTCGGCGCCGTCCCCGACCAGGTGGTGATCGCAAGCGACCGTCTCCCCCGATATTACGAGGTGGCCGAGGAGCTGATCCGAAGAGGCGGAGCCTACGTCTGCCGGTGCGACCAGGCGACCTTCAAGGCTCTGAAAGACGCGGCCAGACCCTGCCCCCACCGGGGCCAGAGCGTTGAGGAGAACCTGGCCCTCTGGAGAGAGATGATCGAAGGCCCCCTGGGACCGGGAGAGGCGGTGCTGAGGGTGAAGACGGAGATCGCCCACAAGGACCCCGCCCTCCGGGACTGGGCCGCCTTTCGGATCGTCACCGCCGACCACCCCAGGGTCGGCGAGAGCTACCGGGTCTGGCCGCTCCTGGACTTCGAGTCGGCGGTCGAGGACCACTTCCTCAGCGTCACCCACATCCTCCGCGGCAAAGACCTGATGGACAGCGAGAGGAGGCAACGGTACCTCTACGGCCACATGGGCTGGGAGTACCCCACGACGATCCACTGGGGGAGGATCAAGATCCACCAGTTCGGCTCCTTCAGCACCAGCGCTCTGCGGCGGGCTCTGGAGGCCGGGGAGTACTCGGGCTGGGACGACGCCCGGATGCCGACGGTCAGGGCTCTCCGTCGGCGCGGGATCCGCGCAGAAGCGCTAAGAAAGTTCATGATCGATCTGGGGGTCGGCGAGACGGACATCAGCATCAGCATGGACTCGGTCTATGCCGAGAACAGAAAGATCGTCGACCCCGAGGCGAGGAGGCGTTTCTTTGTCAAGGACCCCTTCCCCATGGAGATCGAGGGGGAGGTTCCACCGATCGCGAGGGCCCCCTTCCACCCCACCCTGGACCGAGGATATCGAGAGATCCCGGCGGGGGAAAAGCTCCTCGTCTCCTCCGACGACCTGTTAGACCTCAAGGTCGGAGCAAGCCTGAGGCTCAAAGACCTCTGCAACATCGAAATTCTCAGCCTCAATCCTCTCCGGGCGAGGGCCATCGGGACCGATCCCCAGCAGGCGAGGGAGATGAAGCTCCGGATCATCCACTGGGCGCCGCCCGACGGCGTTCCCGTGCGGGTGATGCGGCCCGACGGCGTCGACTCCGGGATCGGCGAATTGGGCATCCGAGAAGATCTCGGCCAGGTCGTCCAGTTTGAGAGGTACGGCTTCGTCCGGATCGACTCGATGGCGGATGATGACGAGGTCGTGGCGTACTTCGCCCATAGGTGAGTTCGCTCGTCGGTGAACTCGCTCATCGATCTCGCCCATCGGTGAACTTTCTCATCGGTGAACTCGCCCATCCGTGAAGGATTTTTTGATCCTGCAGGGATCAAAGCTCTTTCACCGATGCTGGCCCTTCGGGAGGCGGCATCCCGCCTCTCCTTCTGAACTCCATCGCCCCTCAAATGTATCCGATGCCCGAGGCCGCCGCCACCAGAAATGCCACCAGGGCCGCCGCCATCCCCGCCTTCAGCATCTTCTGGGCTTTCGGGGCCTCGCCCCGGAGGATCCTCGCCAGCGCCGCCAGGAACAGAAGGTCGGCGACGGTTACGGCGGCGAGGTAAGCTCTTCCCAGGGGCGCAAGGTAGCTGAGACCGATCGCCACGGCGACGAAGAGGGCGGCGAGAAGCGACGATTTTCGCTCGCCGATGACGATCGGCAAGGTTTTCGCGCCGCCCTTCATGTCGCCCGCCATGTCCTCGATGTCCTTTTCGATCTCCCTCGCCAGGGTCGCCAGGGAGGCCAGGAGGAAGAGGAAAGCCGTGATTTTGAGGTCGTCTCCTGCGGCCCCGCCGAAGAGGAAGGTGGAGCCCGTCAGGTACCCTACGGCCAGGTTTCCCGCGAAGGGCATCACTTTCAGGTTTCGGGCGTAGAGGTAGAGCAGGATCGAGTTGAAGAGGGCGATGGCCAGGGCGAGCCGGTTTATGAACAGGGCCAAGAGGCACCCCGCGCCGAATAGGATGATAGACCAGGCCAGGGCTCGGTCGGGGCTGATCCTTCTGCTCGGTATCGGCCGGCCGGGCCGGTTGACGGCGTCGATCTCCCGGTCGAAGTAGTCGTTGACCGCGTTTCCCGCCCCCGTCACCGCGAAGACCGCCAGGGCCACCAGGACCGCGGTCAGGGGCTCGGGGCTCGAATCCGCCACCAATAGGCCGATCAGGGCGGCTAGGCTTGCCATCAGACAGTTTCCGGGCCTCATGATCTCCAAAAAGACCTGCGTCATTCTCCTCCAGATCCTCTCGGCCTGCTAAAGATCGGCGTCATTCTCCTCCAGATCCTCCTCTCGATCAGGGCTACGATCCGTCTTCGGATAAATTTATGCCCCGACGAGGCGGGCTCAACTAGCGGTCGCGTTTCCTCCGGAGCCGAAGGACTTAAACTTGCGAAGATATATAACGTGAAATATGAATAGGTCACAAACCTCAGATCGATCGACCGGTGGCGCCCAATCGCGGAAGGTCGCCGGTCGGGCACAAGACCGATCGATGAGGGAACCGGGATCGGGAAGGCTCTGCGGCGGCACCGCCAGGTTCCTAGGGGTGCTTTTATGGCCATAACCTTCGATCCGGAGACCAGGCTGAGCCACATAGCCGAATACCTGGGCAGGTTTCATCTCAACCTCACCTTCGAGGAGGGGAAGATCCAGCTCTTGCGGCTCCGGCTCACAGGCTACAAGCTCGCAGCCGAGATCGGCGACGGCGATGCTAGAAGCAGGGTCGACGAGATGATAAAAAAAGGATACCAGCGGCTGGGGGAGCACTGGGAGAAGGAGGCGGTCGACCCCTACGACGACCCCTGCACCGCTCAGTACGATCTCCTGGCCGAGCTGCGGTCCTACGTCTACAGGGACCTCTCCGAGCCCTTCATGATCTTCATCCGGGCCGAGTTCAAGAAGATCTTCATTCCCACTCTTCGCCTCCTGACGGAGCTTTGCAGGTCTCTGAACAAGTACACCTGGGACCAGGTGAAGGTCCAGCTCCAGGAGATCATGGCCGAGATCAAAGTCGACGTCGAGTGGGAGGTCTGCGACGCCTACATGGAGCGGTACCTGGCCAAGGTCTCGGGGATTCTGGATATAGAGACAGAAGGAGGAACAGGATAAGGATGAGGGAGATCCCAAAGGCACGATGGCCGCGTCGGATCCTGGGATCGCTTCCGGGTCAGGCCCGTCCCTGATCGCCTCCTCGATCTCAGTTCCAGCCTGCGGACCTCTCCGCCAGAAGCTCGAGCCGCTCGGCCCCCGCCGGAGGATCGGAGCTCTGGGAAGAGACCCACTCGGCCAGTTTATCAAGAGCCGCACCGGACCGGATGATCTCCTCAGAGATCGAAAACCCCTCCGAGAGGTCATCGACCTCCCCGGCGATGTAGAGGAGGGGGGCCGAGTTGATGCAGACCGCCGTCTCCCTCGGCCCCTTCTCTTTTCCGGAGAGGACCCGAAGAAGCTCGATCGCCTCCTCCACCCGATCTTCCCTCGGGAGAAGATCCCTCTCGTCCACCGATCGGGCCCCGAAGTCCTCAGGCCCCAGGTTGAAGGTCTCGATCCGACCCTCCTCTCGAAGCTCGGCCACGAAGGTCTTCCCGGAGGGGGAGACCTCGTCCATCCCTCTCTCGCCGTCGGCGACGCGGCCATAGACCACCATCGCCCTTGTGTAGCCTATCATCTTCATCGCCTCGGCCAGGGGCACCACCAGCTCCCTGGAGTAGACCCCTCTCACGCCTCTCTTGGGCATGGCCGGGTTTGCCAGGGACCCTGCTATGTTCAGGATGGTCCCGAACCTGATCTTGGAGAGGATCCGGCCCAGGCCCAGGGGATGGACTTTGGGGCTCATCCCGTTGAAGATCCCTATCCCCGCCCGCTCGATGCTCCTCTTGACGATCTCAGGGTCGGCCTCCACGTCCACCCCCAAGACCTCCAGGATGTCCACGGTCCCGCACCGCGAGGTTATGGCCCTCGATCCGTGCTTTGCCATGGGCACCCCGGCGGCGGCCGCGACGATGGAGGCGGCGGTGCTGATGTTGAAAGTATCGACGGCATCCATCCCCGTCCCGCAGTTCTCGAAGAGGTCGCCAGAGACCTGCGGAGTGACCTTGAAGGTATCAAGCTCGATTATCGCCTCCCACCCCCCGGCTATCTCCTCGGGGGCCGGACCCTTGGCGGTGATCGCCGCCAGAAACGCCCCCTGATGGGCGTCCGGCTGCTCGTCTTTGAGCACCGCAGAGAACATCTCCCTCGCCTCTTCTCGGGTGAGGCTCCCCCCGGCTATGAGCCGATTCAGCCTCGATCCAAAATCTGCCATCGAATCTTCCAAGGAATATCACCCGCCAGAATCCGTTACCACCGCCTTGAGGCCCTCCCGCCTCTTGACGTGCTCCATCCCCCGCGAGATCTCGGCGAGGGAGACCCTCTCGGTGATCAGCTGGCTTATTTCCAGGGCTCCGGAGGAGATCAGATCCAGAGCCCTTCTGTTCGTGGCGGGGGTGCAGCCATAGGAGCCGACGATGAGTTTCTCTCGATAGTGGAGATGGTTCAGGTCCAGCCTGGGCGCGGCCAGATGCGGAGGAAGGCCCGAGAAGAGAGAGATCCGACCCCGAGGGGCGAGGAGGTCGAGGAGGTCGCCGTCGACGGCGACGTTCCTGCTGGCCAAAATTATGACCTCAAAGCCCCTTCCGTCAGTCGCCTCCTCGGCCTGCTCTGAAAGGTCCCCTCCGCCCGAGCAGAGCACCAGGTCCGCTCCTGAGGACCTGGCCAAATCCGCCCGACCTGGAAGGGGTTCAACCATCGCCACCATCGAGGCCCCCCTCTCCCGGGCGAGGAGGGCGTGAAGGTATCCCGCGGGCCCGGCCCCGAAGATCAAGACCGAATCATCCTCTCCTACCCCCACCCGCTCCTGGGCGTTGATAGAGCAGGCCAGCGGCTCAGCAAGGGCCGCCTCCTCGAACCTCACCCCGTCGGGCAGGGAGAAGACGCCGCCGTTTCTGACCGAGTCTTCCGGCACCAGGAGATATTCTGCAAATCCGCCCTCGAGGTTGAAGCCGAAGATTCGTATCTGTCGGCACATGTTTTCGGCCCCTCGCCTGCAGGAGGGGCAATTTCCGCAGAAGACCCCTGGGAACACCTGGACCCTTTCGCCCACCTTGGACCCTTGGTTGCCCCTCTCCTCGACGACTCCGGCGATCTCGTGGCCCAGGATCCGGGGGTAGACCAGATCCTTCTGCCCCGCCTTTAGCATCTTGACGTCGGTGCTGCATATCGAGCAGGCCTCGACCTTCAGAATCAGACCGCCCCGGGGACAGACCGGGTCCTCTACCTCCCGAAGGACCATCCTTCCGGGTGCCTCCAAAACTGCAGCCATCATAGAAGATTTTCCTCATCAGTTTTCTGGCGAATTCTGATCGGCCATCCCCTGTCGGACGGGGGTGCAATGGGCCAGACGCTCTCAAGAGTGATTATTCGGGTATATAACATTTGCTGATTATTAGAAAAGATTGATTAAGGATCAAGTAAACTTTAGTTGTCTCAAACCAGCCTTATAAATGGTGGGTCATTTCGGAAAGTTCTGCCACCGGTGTTTCCTTCGGATGCGAAAACGGCGGCCAGCAACGGGAAATTATTTCATGGGTGACGCTTAGATAGATCGTGCAGGGTGCAGACGATGACCGACCTTTTCGACTTTGCAGACGAGCTGGGACCGACGAAGATCATCCACGTCTACGAGCCGTCGGTGGGGCTCAAGGGCGTCCTGGTGGTGGACAACGTGGCCCGGGGCCCCTCCATCGGAGGGTTGAGGATGGCGCCCGACGTCAGCTGCACGGAGTGCATAAGGCTCGCCCGGGCGATGACCCTGAAGAACGCGGCCGCAGACCTCCCCCACGGCGGCGGCAAGTCCGTGATCCGGGGCGACCCCAGGATGCCCAAAAAGGAGAAGGAGGCCAGGATCCGGGCCATGGCCTCTGCCCTGAGGAACGTCGAGGAGTACATCTTCGGACCGGACATGGGCACCGACGAGGAGTGCATGGCCTGGGTCAGAGACGAGATCGGCAGAGCCGTAGGCCTGCCCCGGGAGGTGGGGGGGATCCCCCTGGACGAGATCGGGGCTACGGGGTGGGGCGTCTTGCACGCCACCGAGGTGGCCCTCGAATATCTGGACCTCGACCTGGAGGGGGCGAGGGTGGCGGTCCAGGGGTTCGGAGCCGTGGGGAGGCACGCTGCCCGGTTCCTCTCGGAGAGGGGCGCCGTCCTGGTGGGAGCGGCCGACTCCCGCGGGACCGTCTCCGATCCCCAGGGACTGGACGTCGGAGCTCTGATCGATCTCAAGGGAGCGGGCAAAAGCGTGGTGGACTATCCGGGAGGAACGAAGCTGGATCGGGAGGCGATCATCGACCTTGCGTGCGACATCTGGATCCCGGCGGCCCGGCCCGATGTGATAAACGAAGAGAACGTGGACCGGCTGAAGACGAGGCTGGTGGTCCAGGGCGCCAACATCCCCATCACCGCCGGGGCGGAGAAGATCCTCCACCAGCGGGGCGTCCTATCGGTCCCCGACTTCATAGCCAACGCCGGCGGGGTGATATGCGCGGCCATGGAGTATCGGGGCGCCTCCCGCTCCCAGACCTTCAGCGCCATCGAGGAGAAGATCCGCCGGAACACCGGAGCGGTCCTGGAGGCGGCCCGCCAGGAGGAGAAGCTTCCCCGGGAGGCGGCCTTCGACCTCGCGGTCTCCAGGCTCAAGAGGTGCATGGGGTACCGCAGATGGTCGCTATTCTCCTCTGCCCCCGGATATCTTTGAAAGCCACCTTCCGCGCCCAAGATTTCAAAGGTCAGGGATGGAGTGGGTAGCGCTCCCTGATCTCCCTCTCCTTCAAGATCTCCAGGCCGATCTCGTCCAGGGCGCCGGCGATCCTCCTCTTGTCCGCCGAGCGGAGGGACTTTCGGTCCAGGTAAGCTCCAATCGCTCTGGACTTCGCCACCGCCTCCTCCATCATCTCAAGATCGAGGTCTGGAGCCATGTAGTTGGAGAAGAGGTGGCCGAAGGCGATCTTCGTCTCCAGAAGGAGCTGGTTCTGACGAGTCAGGTAGTGGCCGCCGCCGAAGCCGAGGAAGGCCGGAGAGCTGGGATCATCGAGGTTCAAAATCGACCTGGCCACCGCGTTCCCGGCATGGGGGTTCGACCACTCCGATTCGGTGCTTCCGATCTCGGCGAAGAAGGACGGAACGGAGAGGTCGGTGGGGCCGTGATGGGTCGCCTCCACCGTGACCAGAAAATCCTCAATGGGGGCCGCTGCGAGGTTCGATATGAAGGACTTGAGGGGGCCGGGTGCGGCCACCGCCAGCTCTCGGGAGCTGCCGCCCAGGAGCGCCTCCCCGGAGTTGCCCGAGAAGTGGCCGCATAGCCGAGGGCAGGCATCCTTCGCCTGGTGCCGCGAGGCGAAGACGATGAGGTCGGGGGAGAGGCCCATCTCCTTCAGCCTCTCCTCCAGGTTCCGGAGGATTATCAGCTTCTCGCCGAGGATGACCAGGCTGAAGTTCATATACCTTCGAAAAGGGCCCTCATCCTCCCAGGACCCTAGCTCCATCAGCCTCCGGGCGATGTTGAGGCTTGCGGGATCGCTGGAGGTGGCGATGACGGCGATCTCGCCGATCATATGTCCGTCTCAATATCCAGCATCGATTTTACCATGGGGGCATAGTCGGTCTTCCTCACCTTCAGCTCTCGAAGGGGCATGATTACGTAGGTCGGCCTCTCCTCTACCAGCCCCACCTCGCTGAGCGTCTTCACCTCCTGATCCATCCTCTCCTTCATCTCCACGTAGCACTGAGAGAGGAAGGAGCCGAAGATCTCGCCGGGCTGGATGTAGCTGCAGACGGCGGCCC
>DAINAQ010000040.1:5842-8970 GCA_036733325.1 Methanothrix sp. | reverse complement strand
TGATCGGCTCGGATGGGAGGTCCATCTTCAGCTCTTCGGCGTGCTCGACGTAGTTGAGGCCGACGCATACCACCTTGCTCGGCACCGCCGGGGCCAGGAGGGAAACCTCTTCGAGGTGGTAAGACCTGCCTCCTGCCTCCGCATACCTCCCCGAGATGCTGCCCTCCAAAACCTGATCCCCGAATTGAAACCTGGCCATCAATTAAGATCACCTTCTGTCAAGGTCTAATTCATTTTTTGAGGCCGCTGGGGCCTCTTCTGTACCGCCCAAACTCCGTGCCCAGGAGCCTATCGGCCCTGATCACCGGCCCCTCGACGCAGACCCGGATCCCCGAGGGGTCGATGCAGCAGGAGCCGCAGATCCCCATCCCACACTTGAAGTACCGGTCGATGGACGCCTGGATCTTCGTCTCCATCCCGGGACATCTTGCGATTACATCGGCCATCATAGGCTCGGGGCCGCAGAGGTAGATCTGATCGAACTCGCTCAGGTTCAAACTGGATAGACCCGCCGAGGCCCGGCCGCATATCCCCTCGGAGCCGTCGTCGGTGGTAATCAAGAGCTCGCCGATTCTTTCAAACCTCTCCCGGAAGAGAACGTCGTCGCAGCACCGGAAACCCAGGAGGGTCGTGACCTCCATCCTCCGGTCTTTTGCCGCCTCCGCCAGGAGGGCCAGGGGAGCCGCTCCTACCCCGCCGCCGACGAGGAGGATCCTCTCCCCGACGAGAGAGAAGCCGTTTCCCAGGGGGCCTCGAACTCCGAGGCTGTCGCCGACCTCAAGATCGAAGATCGCCCTGGTCGCCTCGCCCACCTGCTGGACGGTGATCCCGTTTGGGCGGGAGATGCTCATGGGGACCTCGTCAACCCCCCTCACCCAGACCATCAGGTACTGGCCGGGGACCGGGTCGAGGTCGAGGTCGAAACAAAGGGTCCTGACGCTGGGGGTTTCCGGCACGATCTCCAGGATCCGGGCGTTCCGGGGCCTCACGAGAATCGCCTCGCAGATCCCACCAGATCCTCCAGAGCCATCCCCTTCCGGTCCAGGTAATTTGAGAGCCCCTCGGTGATGGACCTGAATATTCCGTAGCCTTCGACTCCGCCGAGGGCGGTACCCAGCTGGACCCCTGAGGCTCCCGCCATGATCATCTCCGCGGCATCCATCCAGCTGGAGATGCCACCGACCCCGATCACCGGGATATCCAGGGCCGAGGCCAGGTCGTAGACGCACCTTATCGCCACCGGCTTGATCGCCGGGCCCGAGAGGCCTCCGAAACGGTTTCCCAGGATGGGACGGCCGGACTCCACGTCGATGGCCATCGCCCGGAGGGTGTTTATCGCCACCACCCCGTCGGCGCCCCCTCGCTGGGCGGCCAGCCCCAGGCCGACGACGTCGGCGACGTTGGGGGTGAGCTTCACCCAGACCGGGACCTCGGTGCACTCCTTCACCGCCCGGGTGATCTCTTCGACGTTGCAGGCCTCGCAGCCGATCTCGGCGCCGTACCTCTCGGCGTGAGGGCAGCTGAGGTTCAGCTCGAACCCGTCGGCTTCGAGGCCCTCCACCACCTCCACGAACTCCCGGGGGCCGGAGCCGAAGATGCTGGCCACCACCGGAGCCCCTCCCTTCCTTCCGATATTGATCTCCTCCTGGAAGCCCCGGTAGGAGGGGTTTGGAAGCCCCATCGCGTTCAAAAGCCCCCCCTCCACCTGGACCACGGTGGGACCCCGGTGCCCGTCCCTGGGGACGACTCCCACCGACTTGGTCACAACCCCGCCGGCCCCCGCCAGGGCCGCTCTTCTGAGGGAGGCCCCCGTGGTTCCCAGAATTCCCGCCGCCAGGATCACGGGGTTATCCATCCGGATTCCTCCCACCTCTCCCGAAAGGGATGCCATGCCAGGAAAGTCGTTGATAGAGGATAAAAATCTTCTCGAAGGACCGCCTTGGTCCCAGGACTCGCCATCAAAAGCCAGAGGAGGGGTCAGCTCTGAGCCTATGTATAGCTCATAGCCGATCGGGGCGGGGGCATTTCCGATTCAGGTGGAGGGGTTTTTCGGCTTTCTATGCCATCACCAGGTTGAGGTTTCGGAGTTCCAGCCACCTGATCCTGCATAAAAACCCGCCTCTCTCGAATGATCGATTCAGGAGCAAGAGCCGGATCGACCAGCCAGGTCGACCCGATGATCTTTGCCCCTGACTATGCCTGGGTGACGTTGGTCGAAGGCGAGGCATCCGATGTGTTGACCACATTCACCGGCAGGGCGGGATCGACGAGGGTCACCTGCCCGCTGGGGTTGATTACGGTGATGATGCCCGAGGGGTTGATCAGGGTGATCGGCGCCGAGGAGTTCTCCAGGACGAGGGGCTCGCTGCCATTGGCGGGGGTCGAGGCCCTGGTCTCTTCGGTCAGGGGCATTGAATCAGAGTAGCTCACCGCACCCTTGGCCGCCTTCCCCGTTTCATTGGACGCGGATGATTCGACATCGATGGCGGATTGGCTGGGGTCCACGTCGATGGTGGGGCTGGTCGGATTGACGTCTATCTTCAGGCCGGAGAGGCTCACGTTCACATTGGGCTTGGCAGGGTTTACGTCGATGTTCAGCCGGCCGATGTTAACGTCAACCTTGGGCTTGGCAGGGTTTACGTCGACGTTGAGGCCGGCACTCTCCGTCCCGGAGCCATCGGTTCCGCTGACATCCTCTGAGGATTCGTTCTCCCGGGTCGGCCACCAATCCGCCGGGTCGAACTCGTTATCCAGGGAGTCGTTCAGCTCTGCGATGTTGTAGTCCACCAGCATCCTGTTGAAAGAGGGTGAGTTGACGGGCCTGCCGTCGAGGCCGGAGAGGTAGAGGATGGCCACCAGCTCGCCCTCAGAGTTTCGACCGTCTTCGGATCTGTCGTCGATGTCCAGCCATACCGTCTTGTTCAGAAGGATGGCCACGGCGAGATCCTTTGCCGAAGGGGCCTTCTGGTAAGCATCGACCGCCGAATCGTTGTTGAGATCGCTCATCGACTCTTTCATCGCCTCGTCCATCGACTCGTTAATCAACTCGCTCATCGACTCATTGACCGACTCGCTGATCGACTCGTTAATCAACTCGCTCATCGATTCATTGACCGACTCGCTGATCG
>DAINAQ010000040.1:0-5742 GCA_036733325.1 Methanothrix sp. | reverse complement strand
GCTCCTTGATCGACCCGTTGATCGACCCGTTAATCGACTCGTTAATCAACTCGCTGATCGGCTCCTTGATCGACCCGTTGATCGACCCGTTAATCGACTCGTTAATCAACTCGCTCATCGATTCATTGACCGACTCGCTGATCGACTCGTTAATCAACTCGCTCATCGACTCGTTGACCAACTCACTGATCGACTCGTTCATCGACTCGTTCATCGACTCTTCCATCGCCCCGTCCATCGACTCGTTCATCGCCCCGTCCATCGACTCGTTCATCGGCTCGCTGATAGACTCGTTGGGTGATCCGTTCATCAACTGATCAATCGAATCGCTGATCGACTCGCTAATCAACTCGTTGATCGACTCGTTCATCGACCCATTCATCGACCAGTTCGTCGATCCTTCGATGGATTGATTCGTCAAGCCCATCAATCGGCTCATCGATTCGTTCGCCAGCTCGATCAGCGATCCCTGAGTCGAGGAGTACATCTGCTCGCCCATCTCCTCGGGGACCTCCAGGTCTGCCAGAGTCACCCTCTCCACGTCCTGGATGATCCTGGGATCGGTCTTCTCAATCCTGATGTCGAAGGTATTCCCGTCAATCACGCCGACTACTATGCCTCTGGCCTCCTCCGGCGAGGCGGTGGCGACCACCGGCAGCAGGAAAAGAAGCAACGTAAGATAAACGATATTTTCTGGCCTCATAGAATTCCCCTTCCAACAGATGTTCTTCATGTTATGAGAAATATGTTTCGATCCCGCTCGAGAGGATAATGGGTCAACATGACCGGCGGAGATGGCGGAGAAGATATGACGAGATCTTTCGAATCTGGATAAGATATTCGATGGGCGGCTGGTCGCGATCTTTCATCAATAAAAGAGATGCGCCTTTACCATCTCCACAGCATATGGGCTCGTTTTATCTTGGTATCCTGGCATTGATGCTATTGATGCTGGTTTTTGCTGAAATAATTCTCTGCTTCCTCATCCGCACTGAAAGATCTCATCTTAATCCAAGCGCTTCGATCCCATAAAGCCGAACAGTTTCTATCCTGTCCCGGGATTACAGTACAGGAAAGTTTAATAAACGAGTACAGCGGAGTTAATATCTGGAGTGATTAAAATGGCGGAAGAAAAGAAGAAAGAAGAAGTCGCTGAGGTCGAGCCGATACATCCTGGTGAAGAGAGGGGTGGCGGCAGCAAGAAAGGCAAGAAGAGCAAAGGCGGCAGGCTTCTGGACACCTGCGTATAACGAAGATGACAACGGCGGCAGCATTAGCCGCCGTATCTCCTTTTTCCCGGCGGCTCCGTCGCCTGGATCGATCGTAGCCGCGATCCATCTTTTCTCGGCGGCTACGTAATCCGTACCTATCTTCCCCGCCCCCAGAAGGAGAGGCGTCCTGCTGCCGCTTTTTCCGTCGTTTTTAACCTAAATATTTAACCACGATGAGGACGAAGAGTCGAAGGATGCCCATCCAGCTCTTGAACGACATCATAGTAATCTTCCTCATATCCATAGCCGCCATCTTCGTGGGCTCCGGGCTTCGCGTACCGGAGGTGGTGGGATTTCTGGTGACCGGGATCATCGCCGGACCTCACGGTCTCCGGCTCATCCAGGAGGTCGATCAGATTGAAGTTCTGGCTGAAGTAGGCGTGGTTCTCCTCCTCTTCGCCATAGGGATCGAGTTCTCCTTCGATAAGCTTCTTCGGATCAAGAGGGCCGCCCTCTTAGGAGGACCCCTCCAGGTCGGCATCACCCTCCTGGCCACGGTCTTCCTCGGGATCGAGGTCGGTCTTCCCTTGAGCGAATCGATCCTCGCCGGCTTCCTCGTCGCCCTCAGCAGCACGGCGGTGGTCCTCAAGATCCTCCAGGACGGAGACGAGGTGGACTCCCCTCACGGGAGCAACGCTCTCGGGGTGCTGATCTTTCAGGACATCGCCGTCGTCCCCATGATGCTCTTCGTCCCCCTTCTCGCGGCCCAGGAATCGACGAGCTTCGCCATGCCCCTCCTCCTGATGCTGGCGAAGGGGGCGGGAATCATCATCCTGGTGATAGGTGCCGCGAAGCTGATCGTCCCGGCCGTCCTTTATCAGGTCGTCCGCCTCAGGTCCAGCGAGCTCTTCCTGCTGACGGTGATCCTCATCTGCCTCACCGTCGCCTGGGTCTCCTATTCCGCCGGTCTATCCCTGGCCCTGGGAGCGTTCCTGGCGGGGCTGATCATCTCCGAGTCGGAGTACAGCTATCAGGCCCTGGGCAACATCATCCCCTTCAGGGACGTCTTCACCAGCTTCTTCTTCGTCTCCATCGGGATGCTTCTCGACCTCGGGTTCTTCCTGGAGAATATCGAGCTCGTGATGATGGCCGCGCTGGGGGTCATCCTGATGAAGGCCGTGGTCGCCGGGGGAGTATCCGTCCTCCTGGGCTATCCCATCAGAACCGGGGTCTTGATGGGACTCGCCCTGGCCCAGATAGGCGAGTTCTCCTTCATCCTCTCCAAGACCGGCCTGGACTCCGGGATCATAGGTCGAAGCGAGTATCAGCTCTTCCTGGCGGTCTCCATCTTCACCATGGCCTCCACACCCTTCGTCATAGCTGGATCGCCGAGGGTGGCAGATCTCCTCTATCGCCTCCCCCTCCCGCTGAAGCTTAAGACGGGGCTCCCCTTTGCGGAGATCCCGGAGAAGAGGAAGAACCACCTGGTGATCGCAGGCTATGGATTCGTCGGAAGGACCCTGGCCAGGGCCGCTCGGGTGGGAGATCTCCCCTATGTCGTTTTAGAGATGAACCCGGAGGTGGTGAAGGAGGAGAAGGCAAAAGGAGAGCCGATCCATTACGGCGACGCCACTCAGGAGCTGGTCCTCCGGCATGCCGACGTGGACTCGGCCAGGGTCGTCGTCGTCGCCGTCTCCGACGAGATGGCCACCCGGAGGATCATCGAGATGGCCAGGAGGATCAACCCCCGGGTCTACATATTGGCCCGGGTCCGTTACCTGGATGAGGCCAAGGAGTGCTACGACCTGGGAGCCGACGAGGTGATCCCCGAGGAGTTCGAGACCTCGGTGGAGATCTTCTCCAGGGTCCTCGGCAAGTACCTGGTTCCCAGGACCGAGATCGACAAGATGATCGTCGAGGCCCGGTCTCATGGGTACGAGATGTTCAGGAACGCGGAGCTCAAGCCCGCCAGCATATCCGATCTGAGGCGGTACCTCCCCAACGTCGATGTGGTCACGGTCAAGGTGGAGGAGGAGGCTCCAGCCTGCGGGAAGACCCTGGCCGATCTGGAGCTGAGAAAGAGGCTGGGAGTGAGCGTGATAGGAATCCTCAGGGAGTCGGGGAACGTTCTGAATCCGGAGAGGGAGACCGAGATCGATGCCGGAGACGTCCTCTTGGTCCTCGGAACCACCGAGCAGATCGCAAGATCTCGATATCTCTTCCGAAACCCCACCAGATACCCCCGTCCCGGGGCGGGAGCCCTGAGGGATGGGGAGGGCTCCGACGCTATTGAGGTCGACTGAGTGACCATGGGAAGGCCGAGATGAAACTCGGGGTCAGGGCTGGGACGAGACTGAGGGCCCAGTCCAGGACGGAGGCTCGGGCTAAAAGGATTGAAGAACTGGTCCTCGACCTCCGCTCCATCGATCTCCGAGCCCCGATTCTCAACGGCCCAATGGGGTGATCATCGATGGGAGGAAGTCGATGGAGAAAGCTATAAAATATAAGAGAGCCGAGTCTATGCTGGAGGCTCGAAAATGAAAGAAGAGGTATTCTTCGGCGAAGGGATGGTGCATGTCAAGAAGGATTACCCCGACCTGTACGAGGCCATAAACGGCCTGAACGAGGCGGCGTATACGGGAAAGGTCCTGGACTACAGGACTCAGAAGCTGATCGCCCTGGGGATCGCAGCCGCCTCCTCCGACGAGAGGGCGACCAAGAAGCAGATGATGAGCGCCATGAAGGAATTCGGGGTCACAAAAGACGAGATCGTGGACGTACTGAGGGTGGTTCTTCTGACCTCGGGGATGCCCCCCTTCACCAAGGCGATGAAGATCCTGTACGAGCTGAAGTAGCTGAAGGGAGCGGGGAAGGTCGGAGACGGCGATCTTTCCTTCCCTTCACGCCATTTTGGTCATCTTTTCCTGATCCGTCAATTCCTTCTCCAGCTTCTTGATCGTGTCCCTCAGCTGAATAGCCCGCTCGAAGTCCAGGGCGTCAGCCGCCGCTTTCATCTCCGCCTCCAGCTCGATGACCAGGTTGGGGATGTCGGACTTCGGTATGTGCCGGGTGTCGGTGATCTCGACCTCCTTCTCCCGGATCGGCTTTATGATGGTCTGGGGGACGATCCCGTGCTCGGAGTTGTACCTCATCTGGAGGGCGCGCCGCTCTTCGGTCTTCCGGACCGCACCCCGGACCGAGTCGGTGAATTTGTCGGCGTAGAGGACGACCCGGGAGTTGGCGTTCCTGGAGGCCCGGCCGATGGTCTGGATGAGGCTCCGCTCGTCCCTGAGGAAGCCCTCCTTGTCCGCGTCCAAGATCCCGATGAACCCCACCTCGGGGATGTCCAGCCCCTCCCGGAGGAGGTTGATCCCCACCAGGACGTCGAACTTTCCCAGGCGGAGCTCCCGGATGATCTCGGTCCTCTCGATGGTCTGGATCTCGGAGTGGAGGTAGCGGGCCCGGATCCCGTTCTTGGCGAGAAAGTCGGTCAGCTCCTCGGCGAGCTTCTTCGTCAGGGTCGTCACCAGGGCCCGGTCGCCATCCGCGACTACTCGTTCTATCTCCAGCATCACGTTCCGGACCTGCCCCTCCACCGGCCGGACCTCGACCACGGGGTCCAGCAGGCCCGTGGGGCGGATGATCTGCTCGACCACCTGGCCCGACCGCTCCAGCTCGTAGGGGCCGGGGGTCGCCGAGACGAAGATGACCTTTCTCATGAACCGCTCGAACTCCTCGAACTGCAGGGGCCGGTTGTCGTAGGCGCTGGGAAGCCTGAAACCGTAGTCGACGAGGCTCGTTTTTCGGGACCGGTCGCCCTTGTACATCGCCCGGAGCTGGGGGATGGTCTGGTGGCTCTCGTCGATGACCAGGAGGAAATCCTCGGGGAAGTAGTCCAGGAGGCAGTAGGGGGGCTCGCCCGGCCTTCGGCCGTCGAAGTGGCGGGAGTAGTTCTCGATCCCCTTGCAGCTTCCGGTCTCCTCAATCATCTCCAGGTCGTAGAGGGTCCTCTGCCGGAGCCGGTGGGCTTCGAGCATCTCCAGCTCCGGAAGCCTCTCCTCCAGCTCCGCCAGGATCGAGGAGATCGCCCCCTTCTGCTCCTCCTCGGGGATGACGTAGTGTCTCGCGGGGTATACGTAGAAGTACTTCATCTCCTCGCGACGGGCGCCGGTCTGCCGGTCGATCTCCGATATCCGATCAACCTCGTCGCCGAAGAGCTCGATTCGTACGATGTTGTTGAAGTAGCCGGGGACGAGGTCGATCGTCTCCCCCTTCACCCGGAACCTCCCCGGCGCAAGCTCCATCTCGTTTCGCTCGTACTGGATGGAGACCAGCCGCTCCAGGATCTCCCGGCGGGATATCCGGTCTCCGACCTTCAGCTCAAATCCCATCTTCAGGAAGTTCTCCGGATTACCCAAACCGTAGATGCAGGAGACCGAGGCCACCACGATGACGTCGTCCCGCGACATCAGAGAGGCCGTCGCCGCGAGCCGCATCTGCTCGATCTTGGGGTTGATGGTGGCGTCCTTCT
>DAINAQ010000039.1:0-9044 GCA_036733325.1 Methanothrix sp. | reverse complement strand
ACGTTGGGGACCGCCTCCCGGATGGCCCCCTCGATCCGCTGGCTCGCCTGATGGGCCCGGGCCAGGTCGGTGACCCGGAAGGCCACCTTCGCCTCGACGAAGAGGTAGCGGCCGGAGTTTCTGCCGATCACCTCCTCGGCGGCCGAGACCTCGGGGTGGGCCTCGATGGCGGCTTCGATCTTCTTCAAGGTCGCCGAGTCGATGGAGGCGTCCAGAAGTACCCTCATCCCCGAGACCAGGATCTCCCACCCGGCCCTGACGATGAGGACGGAGATGATCGCCGCCGCCACCCTATCCAGGGGCAGGCCGACCAGCTGCCCCGCCAGGGCGGCGAAGACCACAAGCTCGGTGAGGACGTCGGTCCGGAACTGCCGGCCGTCGGCGACCAGGCTGGGAGAGTTGTGTATTCCGCCGACCTTCATCTCGTAGGTCCCGAATAGGAGGGGTATGGGCACGATGGCCGCCACCGCCGCCAGGACCCAGCCGCGGTAGGGGGCGGGGTGGACGGCGCCGACGACCGCCTCCCGGCCGATCTCGAAGGCGGTGAGGAAGAGGAGGAGGGAGATGATCACCGCCACCAGGTTCTCCACCTTGTAGAGGCCGTAGGGGAAGCTTTTGCTCTTTCTCCCGGAGATGAAGATACCCAGGATCAGGGCCGTGGAGCCGAAGACGTCGACGGCGGAGTGGACGGCGTCCGCCCGGAGGGCGAGGCTTCCCGAGACGTAGGAGAGGACGAGCTTGATCCCGACCAGGGAGAGGTTCACCAGCAGCGAGAGGAGGGCGATCTTCGATACCGGGTCCAAGCCTTTTTTCGCAGGCCCCGTATCGCCGGATCCGTGCATCTCCGTCTTCCCCTTCGATCCCCCGCCTCCCCCCCCGCCTTGGCTCTTCTCGGACATCTTCACCCGGACCTTCCCTTAAATCCGCCCCTAAGATCCCCTTTCCAGATCCCCGTCCCCGGAGCTATTTCCCAATATTTCTCAAACTCATCCTCTAAATCAGTTCCCTGGGATCTCCACGACCTTTCCCGCCCCGGCCTCGAGGTACTTTTCTGGATACCTCCTCATGATCTCAGTGCCGTGAACGGTGCAGTGGGCGGGGCAGACCAGCTCGAGATCCGAGAGCTGATCCAGGTCGGAGAAGCCGTGAAGGCCGCCGATGAGACCCCCGACTTTTCCGAATCCGGAGGCACCTCGAGGATTTTCCCGACGCCGGGGTGGGCGCAGCCGGAGATCACCACAAGGCCGATCTCCGAATCCACGGCCATCGACTGCTCAATCCCCGCAAGCTCGCCGGTTGAGTATATGCCGGGATGGATCTCCGCCGGTCCTCCGACCCTCAGAACCTCGGCCCTTCGGGGGGCTGGAGCTGATCGGGGCACCACCACCCTCACCGGATTGATCCTGAGAAGGTCGGAGAGCCCACCCACGTGATCGGCGTGGGGGTGGGAGATGAAGACCTCCTGGATGGATCGAGGATCGATGGAGAGCGCCCTCATGTTGCCGAGGAGGATATCGCCCCTGGCCCCGGCGTCGAAGAGGATCCTCCTGCCTCCGCCATCGACCAGGGCGGAGAAGCCCCAGTCGGCCCTGAGATCCTCCCGAAAGGAGGTGTTGTCGTAGATTATGGTGACTCGCATGGTTGATCCGTATCCAGAGCTTTATTCAAACGACTTCGTATTCCAGGAGGTGGCTGTAAGACTCATCCCCCGAGAACCTCGCCGCCACCGTGGCCTCTCCTTCGGATAGAACCGCCTCCCCCCGGAACGTTTCGCCTTCCCCGGTGAGGTGAGTCCAGACGCCGCCGGAGATCACCACCGCATCCTCGGCTCCGGGGACGATGATCTCAAACTCGGTGGCGGTTCCGGCAAGAAGCCTCCCCTCAAGAGGGCGGAGGAGGGTTGCTCCGACCTCGGCGAACGACCCCATCGTCCTTGGGTAAGTTCTCTCCTCGATCCCATCGTCGGACACCACCGAATACTCCATGGCAGAGGTGTACTCGCCGCTCCCGTCGCCTCGCCGAGCGTAGATCCGGAGGGTGTAGTCTCCGGCCTGGGGGAACGCCGCCCTGACTGCGTATCCGTCCCCCTCCCTCTGGGCGAAGGTCCTCTCCAGTGGGAGCTCTCTTCCTCCCTCGTCCAGGAGCCTCGCCAGGAGGAAGACGTCTTGGGGGGCCGAAAGGCTCACCTTCAGCTCCGCTCCCGCCTCGATCAACCCCTGGGGATGGCTCAAGACGCCCAGGCCCATATCCCAGAACGCGTCCCAGACCACCGGAAATCCGGCCTGGACCGGGGCGTCTGGCCCCGCCTCGATCCGATAGTCCAGGGCCCATTCGTAGACCTCCTCTTCGCCTTCCCGGTCCTCTGCCTCGATCCTCTTCGAGTAGATCCGGAGGGTGTAATCTCCGGGGCCGGGGCAGGCCGCCCTCACCGACGCTCCCTCCGGGGACCTCTGGACCTGGACGAAGCGGCCGGGAAGCTCTCTATCCTCCCCGTCCAGAAGCTCCGCCATGACCCTCACATCCTGTGGTGCGGAGAGGTTGACGGTCGCTCCGTCGTGGGCGGTGACGGTCCCCGCCGGAGATCCGGTCATCTTCAAATCGTCCCTGAAGAAGGCGGGCTTTGCGTAAACCAGCTCCTCGAACGCCTCCCTGGTCATGGGCACGTCCAGAAGCTGCCAGGCGGGATCGTCGGGAAGGTGAGTCCAGACCAGCTCCTCGGGCGGGGTGAGGAAGTAAAACTCCTCGAACTCCTGGACGAATCCCGCTCCGGGGTCCAGGTGGCCCGCCCCCCAGGTGGAGTCGACCAGATGCCATTGGCCGTCGATCCTGACGGCGTTCCAGGCGTGATTGCTGGAGTTTGGGATTTCAGAGCCGACGGCGTAGCCGTACCCTTTGCCAAACCCCTGAATCAGCACCGACTCCAGCCCTGAGAGCTCGCAGAGCCTCTGGAAGAGGAGGCTGTAATCGCTGCACACCCCCTTCCTCTGGTCCAAAACCTCCTCCGGGGTCCGGCTCCCGCAGGTCCCCGAGCTGGAGGCCCCGAGGTCGTACTCGACCTTGGCGGCGATCCAGCGATAGACGGCCCTCGCCCGCTCTTCGTCGCTCCTGGCCGATCCCGAGAGGTAACGGGCCAGATCTTCGGGGGATGTCTCCGCCTCGGCCGGAGCCTGGTCGACGCATTCGTCGATCCGCCGGTAGAGGCTTTCAAACCTCCAGTCCTGGAGAATCTCGTCCTCAAAGGAGACCCTGGTCCAGACCCCGTTGCCGTTCTCCGAATCGTTCAGCGGCGGCGTTTCGTCGACGACCGTCCCGGATTCGTACAAGAGGCGGATCGACTCCTCCGAGTCGGCCAGGGTGGCCCCGTCCTCGAACTCGATTCTGAGGGCTCCCCGAGCGGGCACCACGGTCCCCTCCGGGAGGGTCGCGACCGCTCCGCTCACCAACGCAACAAGCCTCCAGCCTTCGATGGGGACCCCGGCCTCTCCAGGGTTGGAGATATCCGCCCACTCCCGCCCCCCGTCGAACCCGGGAGGATTGGTCTCCACCCTGGAGATGACCAGGGCCGGGTCGCTTCCGGCCTCTTCCGAGCCGGCCGCAGCCAGGGGATAAGAAAGGGATAAGAGGATGACTCCCGCCAGAAGCCGGATCACGGCGGCCCTCCATCTCGGGAGCAGCATCAGGTCTCCTCGATCCTCTCAATCCGGATCGTTTCCAGGAGCCTCTCCGTGGTGTTCCACCAGAAGCTCGACTTCACCTCGCACCTGGTGGTTCCGATGATCTGCCCCTCTTCCGTCTGGACCTGGTCGGGCCAATAGATGGCCGAATACAGGATCTGGTGGTGGTCGTCCTCTCCGACCCCCAGGACCCCCCCCTCACCGCCGATGGTCCACTCTGAGGCGTTGTTCCTCGTGTACCCTTCCGCCGCCAGGAGGGCTTCGGCGAGAAGCCTCTCAGCTCCGAGGTTTACGGTTCTGAAGTCTTCGTAGCTGGTGATCTCGATGCTGGCCGCCCTGTTTACGCCGTCGAGGATGATCCTCTGGGTCTGGAATCCCAGACCTTCCTTCGTCACCCCGTCCTCGGGACCCTCCAGGACCGTGGTGTAGTTCAGATCCCCCAGGTCGAAGGAGACGGCGTAGGGGCCCCAGGTCACCGTCTCGCCCGCCGAGCCGCTCGGTGCCGCCTCTGGCCTCCTCCGGACGTGGATCGTATCCAGCAGCTCTTCGGTCGCCTCCCGGGGAAGGCTGGAGGTTATGACGCAGGACGTCTCACCCTCATAGTCTGCAGGCGCCAGGAACCTGTCCAGCCAGTAGGCGGCCTGGCGGACCTCGCCCCCGGAGGCGAGCGAGAAGGTGGTCAGGTATCCGGTGTGCCGGTCCACCAGCCGGGCCGCGGTCTCGACTCCCACGCATCCGATCCCCCAGGGCACATCTCTGCTCAGAGCCCGAGTGGCGCCATCACCCGCCGGGACGGGTCTGACGTATCTGGTGACCCTGATCTCAGCCCGGCCCTCGTCGCAGTCCACGGCGATGGAGCGTTCGAGGTAATCGGTTCCCGTAGCCGTCCTCCCCTCTTCGGGCACAGCCTGCAGGAGGGCGCAGTTATTCGGAGAAGTCAGGCTGAAGGAGACCTGGTACGGTCCCAGCTCCAGGTTCTCCTCGGTCCCAGAGAAGGCCGGGGCCAGAAGGATGGTCGCCGTCAGAACCAAAAATAATTTCATTCTCATGAATATCCAACTCCCACTCAAGACGGTCATCTTCTGATTTTCTCGGTTATTATCTCTGGTTATTCTCTGCCTATCATCTCTAATTTATCTTTCTGCCTGATCTCTGCTTACTTTCTTCATCTCACCTGAGGGACAACTTCACTCTTAAAGGCCTGGGGATCTATCAGCCGAGCTCCGCCCCCTCATCATCAGAGGCGATAACATGCACCGTCCTCGGCGATCCTGATCGTCACTTTCGGCTTCGGCGCAAAACCGTCTACAGAGGCTCGCCAGTCCTCATCCCGGGGAACGTGGTCGTAGAACCCTTCCACATAATCACCGTAGCCGGAGAGGTGATTTAAGAGGACCAGGACCTCCTCTCTTCCAGAGGACCACCGGTCGATATGTGCTTTGTTCTCCTCCAGGCTGGCATGATATCTTCCGGAGGCCTTGATGGTGTTGGAATCGAGAACTAGGCAGGCCGGGTCCACCAGATCCGGACTCTCTTCGACCCAATCTTCCATCGATTTGAAGTCCCCGGAGATGACGACGTTCCTCGTTATGTGGGCCACTTCCTGCGATCCGTGGAGAGGGCCAAAAGCCTTGCACGATCCAAGCCTGAAGAACCTGAATATGAAGAGGCAGGATCCCGGAGCGTGCTTCGAGTGGCGGACCGGAAGGGCCTGGAACTCCAGGGGAAAAAGCTCTTCGGTAGCAGGATCCCGGTAGCGATCGATCCGGCTGCCTTCAACGGCCTCACCGGGAAGATTGACGGTCTCAACCCCGGCGAGGGACCGATCCTTGGGCCCTGGGGCGGGCTCCTCGCAAGGTGCCCTCGGCAGGATGGTGCCGTCCCTCCGGACCCTGTGCCATAGGCCGAAGGTGGAGATCGGCTTGAAGGAGACGAGCCTCTCCAGGTATCCGAACCTCGCCTTCACCCCGTCCCGGGAGTGGTTGAGGCATCCATCGGTCCCGATCACCGGGAGCGGTGCGAAGCACCGTTCCGCCTCCCCGAAGTCCCTGATCCCTCTCTCAACCATCAGCCCTCTCATCCTGCTGTTCGCCAGCCTGTCCAGGTCCGAGACGTGGTCGAAGTGGGGGTGGGTCAGAAAGAGGAGGTCTGGGGACCCCACCCCCCTCTCGATCATCGTCTCCACGGAGGGGGCCCCGGCGTCGACCAGGATGTGGACTCCGACCCCCTTGCCCTCGCCTTCGACTTCGCCCTCGTCCGAGGCGATGATCGAAGTCGCCGTATGACCCCGCCGTCTGCGGTCGGGCGATAGGCCCAGCTCCCTTCCGAAGGGGCCGCCCGTACCCCAGGTCCACACCTCTATCTTCAAGATTCAACCCTCGTCTGCTCTGCCCTGGACTTCTACTTCTTCACCTAGCCAGCTTCTTCTGGCCTTTTCTTCCTCTACTGTCCTCACTTCTTCTCCTGGTCTTTTATTTCTCTTTTCCTCGTCTTCTCCTGGTCAGCTCTTTCTCTCCCGTCTCCTCTTGGTCTGTTCTTCACCTATCTCTGGGGTGTTTGAGGAATTTAAGCCAACCGAAGAGGGCGCATCCAAACGACACATTTTTTAATCAAGATGCCGAATAATTAGCATCAAGGAACGACTTTAGGGGCGAGAGGGACGAAGGGGGCGATTTTCAGCGCGATCCTCCTCATCGCCGTTCTGGCGATGGGCGAGGCTGCCGGAAATCCGGCGATCTCCGAGCCTGCCCAGAGCGAGGACTTCTACAACAGGGTCAGGGCATCGGGAACCGGCTACTTCGAGGTGGGCACCTCGGTGGTGGACAAGAGGATGGGGCTTGAATACTACAGCTTCGTCTACGGAGACGGCCAACTGGAGATGGACCAGAAGAGCGCCGTCTCTACCAGCGCAGGAAACGTCCGGGGCGATTTGAACGGCTCCACCGTCCCCCTCAACCTCCTTGAGGAGGTCAAGATGAGCTACCAGGGAGAGACCCCCATGGTGGGGAGCAAGTACATCCACTCCAAAGCCTTCTGGGGCGGCATCGGCGCCGAGGTGAAGGAGGCTTTTGAGGTGACGGAGATGGAGCGGATCCAGAAGACCTACTTCGCCTCCACCGACCCCGGCTCCGGTGCCTCCGACCCCGCCGAGGCCGCGGCCCTGAGGCAAGCCAGCCCAGCCCACCTGGTGGGGATGGACCTTGCCACCAGCTTCAACGGCACCTGGCAGACCGACTCCAGGTGGCACAAGATCTTCTATAAGGACATGAAGGAGCACCAGACCTTCTCCGGGGTCTTCGAGGTGGAGAAGACCCTGAGGTTCCACGAGAGCCCCAGCTCTGAGAGATTCGGTGGAGTGTGAATATATTTAAATTAACTCATTTAAATTTAATTTATTAATTTACCGTTCTAAAAACGAGTTTGATATGGGGTGATCTCTTTGCTGGAGATAAAGACGGAAAAACCGGTTCAGGTCATAGACATTACCCGCCAGGTGAGCGAGGCCGTGGCGGAGAGCGGCGTGGTGGAGGGGATCTGCCTGGTCTACACCCTCCACACCACCACCGGGATTGTGATCAACGAGGCGGAGAGCGGCCTGGTTCAGGATCTGATCCGCAGGCTCTCCTCCCTCGCGCCGCCCGGGGACGGGTACCTCCACGACAGGATCGACGACAACGCCCACGCCCACCTCCAGGCCGTGCTTTTGGGAAACTGTCAGACGATTCCGATCGAGGAGGGATGCCTGGTCATGGGAACCTGGCAGAGGGTCCTCTTCATCGAGCTGGACGGCCCCCGGAGGAGGAACGTGCTCATCAAGGTCGCCCCCTGCTGAAGATCCTCCATCCCGGTTCTGGCCATCCGGGCCGTACCCAAAGTAACTGATTGGCGGAGCGAGCTCAGATGGGAGTTCCCGTGGTCATGGTCATCTCTTTGAACCCCTCGATGAGATCTCTGGTGACCGGGCCGGGCTTCCCGCCGCTTATCACCCTTCCGTCGATCCTGGTGACCGGAGCGACCTCCGCCGCCGTCCCCGTGACGAAGATCTCGTCGGCGGTGTAGAGGTCGAAGATCCCCAGGTGGACGTCTTTCATCTCGTACCCCCGGGCCAGGGCGATCTCGATGACGGCCATCCTGGTTATCCCCTTCAGGTTGTTCAAGGTGTGGGGGGTGAATATCTTTCCCTCCTTGACCACGAAGATGTTGTCGCCGCTCCCCTCGGAGACGTTCCCGGCGTCGTCCAGGAAGATGGCCTCGTTTCCGCCCTTGACGTTCGCCTCGATCTTGGCCAGGATGTTGTTGAGGTAGTTGAGGGACTTGATGTTTGGTGGGAGCGCCGCCGAGGAGTTTCTCCGGACGGTGACGGTGACGGCGGTGAGCCCGACCTCGTAGAGGTCTCCGTACATGGCGTCCCACTTCTGAGAGATGATCATCACCGTGGGCTTCGCGCACTTCCTGGGGTCAAGCCCCAGGTCGCCGACGCCTCGGGTGACCAGGGGGCGGATGTAAGCGTCGGTGAGGCCGTTCTTTTTGAGGGTCTCCCGGATCGCATCGGCCATCTCCTCCTCAGTCATGGGTATCTCCAGCATTATAGCCTTGGCGGAGTCATAGAGCCGCTTGACGTGATCCTCCAGCCTGAAGACCCTGCCGTTGTAGGCCCTGATCCCCTCGAAGACCCCATCGCCGTACAGAAGGCCGTGATCGTAAACCGAGACTGCCGCCTCTTCAGCGGGAACGAACTTCCCATCCAGATAGACCCAACTCATAAGGCATCCACCACCCCGGATAAATTGGCAAAGAATAAATGGGTTTTGACCCTTCGATCGGTTTTGGCCCCTGGAATTATGCCACCACCGATCGATGGCTTTATTAGCGCAAAATGCGCCGAGCTTAAGAAGCTACCCACCCTCTCTGGCGGTGTTGAATCTATGATAAAACTTGGCTTTGTGGTCGCAGAGTTCAACCGGGATATCACTCATCAGATGGAGATCCTTGGGCGAGAACATGCGGAATTTTTGGGCGCAGATGTCGTCGTCACCATCCACGTCCCCGGTGTCTACGACATGCCCCTGGCCGTAAAAAAGCTGATCGCACGCGACGATGTCGACGCCGTGGTGACCATCGGCTGCGTCATCCAGGGGGAGACCGGCCACGACGAGATCGTGGCCCAGCAGGCCTCGCGGAAGATCATGGATCTGGCCCTGGAGTTTGACAAGCCCGTCACCCTGGGGATCTCCGGGCCCAAGATGTCCAGGATGGATGCGCATCGCCGCATAGACTACTCCAAGCGGGCCGTGGAGGCTGCGGTCAAGATGGTAAAAAGGCTGAAGGGTGATTAGATTTGGTATCCGAGAGACTCGCCTCGATTCCCGA
>DAINAQ010000038.1:0-9056 GCA_036733325.1 Methanothrix sp. | reverse complement strand
GAGACGATGATGAGAAGGTCTTCGGCATCAGCCTCGGGGATCGTCCCCTCGGCCACACAGTCCATCACCGCCCTGGCCACCGCGATCTGGGCTGGACCGAACATCATCAGGGCCTGCCCCACGTTGTTTATGGTCACCTTGTTCACCATGAGGGTGGCGGGCTTGGGGATGAGGTTCGGCTCCAGGACCGCGAGAAGTGGGGTGTGGCCCATCCTGGGCGAGGCCAGGGCGGTCACGAAGGCCTGCTCGACGGCGCTCCCCTTCCTGCCGATGACCAGGTCAATGTGGGCGATCTCAGGACCCTCTCCGACCAGCGCCTCCCCTATCAGAGCGTTTTCAAAGTGATGAGTCATGTTTTCTGTCTCCCCCTGACTGACATTTGGGTTCAGTCACATATATGTTTGAGTCGATGTTTTATATATTTTCGTTCGCCTGGGGAAGCTGGACTCTGGACGGCTGGATGGCTGGACCGCTGGAGTGATATGCCGCGGGAGCAGAAGCCCGGTCGTCCCGGAGTTGAGTTGAAAGATGAAGAACGTCGCCTGGGCGGTCACGGGGGCAGGACACTACCTGGCCGAGAGCTTCGCCGCCATGAGGGAGATATCGCGAAACAACAGGGTCTGTACCTTCGTCTCCCGGGCCGGGGAGGAGGTGGCGAGGATGTACGGCCTCTTCGATCGGTTCACCGAGATCTCGGGGGGCGGGTACATGGAGGAGGTCTTCCTGGAGCGCGAGGAGGGTGCGAGCAGCCCCAGCACCGGCCGGTTCATGATGAACAGGTTCGATCTCTTGATCATCGCTCCCGCCACCGCCAATACCGTCGCCAAGATCGTATCCGGCATCGCCGACAGCCTGCCGACGAACGCCGCGGCCCTCGCCAACAAGGGGGGCGTTCCCGTCTACGTCCTCCCCACCGACGTTTTGGAGAGGACAAAGACCGAACCCCCTTATTCCATCGACAGAGATCTCTGCAGGCGGTGTGAGGCCTGCGAGCCGAAAGAGGCGTGTCCAAAGGGGGCCATCGATGGACAGATCGATCTTTCGAAGTGCGACGGCTGCGGGATCTGCAGGGATCTCTGCCCTTACGGAGCCATCAGCAGAGCCCCGATCACCGTTGTGACCAGGCCTCTGGACAAGGAGAACATCGAGCGTCTGAGGTCGATCCCCGGATTCGTCGTCCTCGAGGGGCCTGAGGAGATCGAAGGGCTGGTCTGATCCCCTGGTCGGGTCTGATCACAGGTTCGATCCCCGGAAGAGAGATGTAAGATTTATCATCTAAGAAGCGGGAGCTGGATCGAGGCGAAAATGTCAGTTCTGGTAGTGAACAACTATGGTCAGTTCAACCACCTGATCCACCGGAGCATAAGAGACCTCGTCCCGGCGAGGATGATCTCCAACCAGACGCCCGCCGAGGAGATCGAGGCCGACGGCCTGATCCTGGGCGGAGGTCCGACCCTCGAGCGAGCCGGAAACTGCTCTGAGTACCTGACCAGGCTCGACATTCCCATCCTCGGCATCTGCCTCGGCCTCCAGGTTATGGCCGAGACCTTTGGGGGGAAGGTGGAGAAGGGCGCCGTCGGCGGGTACGCCGAGGTGGAGGTCGAGGTGCTGGAGGAGGACGACATCCTCAAGGGCCTCCCCCCCAGGATCAAGACCTGGGCCTCTCACGCCGACCAGGTGGTCATCCTCCCGCCGGAGTTTCAGGTGCTGGCGAGGTCCGAGGTCTGCGAGATCGAGGCGATGAGGCACAAAAAGCGGCCCCTCTACGGAGTCCAGTGGCACCCCGAGGTCGTCCACACCCAGGGCGGGATCCAGCTCCTGGAAAACTTCCTTGAGGTATGTCGGAGATAGGCGGGTCCGCCGGTCCCAGCGGCATCGAGGAGATGCTGGCGGACCTGGAGATCCAGCTGGAGGCGGCGGAGAGCCTCTACCCGGAGACCATCGCCCGCGAGATCGTGCGGATCGGCTTTCGGTGCGTGAGGTGCGGCGACTGCTGCCGGGGCGAGGATAACCGCGTCGCAGTATTCCCCTTCGAGGTCAGGGCGATCGTCGCCGAGACGGGCGAAAGGTGGCTTGCGGCCGTCGAGCCCCCGCTGGAGGGCGAGTGGGATTCGCAAGGAAACTTTCACACCCTGGAGTGGCAGCTCGCAAAAGCCGGCCGGGACTGCAAGTACTATTCTGAGAAAGGCTGCCGGATCTACGGCAAAAGGCCGCTCATCTGTCAAACTTACCCCTTTTACCTGGAGGAGGGCCGTCTCCGCTGGTCTGAGTGCCGGGGGCTTGGAGGCGAGATCGAAACGGAGGAGGCCACGAAGCTCGCCGAGCTTCTGAAGCGGAGGCAGATCGTCGAGATTCAGGAGGCGATCGAGCTGGTCCGGAAGTACGAGAACTTCGAGAGGGGCGGGCCGTCGCCTTTCGGCAGATGCATCGTCCACGACAGCGAGGGTGAGCACGAGATCGAGTGGTCCGAGATTCCGGGGGCTCTCGGAAGGCGGCTTCGAAGGTCGCAGAAATGGTAATAACAGAAGCTGTCATTCTTTTCTGCTGTAGTAGGATCAACTCTCCGGCCTTCTATTTGGCTGGTTTTGATCCGCCTCGAAGATCAAAGGCATCACCAAAAACTATTTTTGTAACTGGCGTAAATAAGTCTCTTTGAGGAGGATGGCCAAAAATGGATCGCAGATGGAGTTCGCTCTTGTTGGGCTCGGTCCTTCTGTTTACTTTTGCGGCGTCATCATCCTCTGATCAGGCTGCGGATATTAAAAGGGATCAAATGGATGCGGTGGCCTGGTATAATTTGGGCAACGAGCTATTTAGCGACAGCAAATACAACGAATCTATCGAGGCATACGACAGAGCAATTGAGCTTAATGAATCTTACGTGGAGGCCTGGAAAGACAAAGGACGAGCTCTAACCATTTTAAATAATTCTCAAGAGGCCATCCGGTGCTTTGATGAAGTCCTAAATATTGACCCAAAATTTGAAAGAGCATGGTATGGCAAGGGCTATGTCCTCTTTCAATCGGGCAGCTACAACGAATCCATTGAGTGCCTTGAAGTGGCCTTGAGAATCGACCCGTATGATGTCGATGCCTGGACTCTCAAAGGATTATCTCTCCTAAGTTTGGGCAAGTACGATGAGGCCATAGAGGCTTACGACCAGGCCATCGAAATCGATCCGCAATATCCTCAGGCCTGGGGCAATAAAGGAAATGTTCTTGCCATCCAGGAGAATTATGACCAAGCTATCAGGTGCTTTGATGAGTTCATCAGGCTGGACCCGAATGATTCCAAAGCATGGAACGCCAAAGGGAATGCTCTATATTACCAGGGCCACTACGCCGAAGCCGTTCAGGCTTACGACGAGGCGATAAGACTGGATTCGGAATACGCTTCTTCCTGGGACAACAGAGGCTTGGCACTCGATGGATTGGGCGACTACGCTGAGGCGATCAGATGTTTCGACGAGGCCATCAGGCTAGATCCTGAGAATGCCAAATTCTGGACCAATAAGGGCATTGCGCTCGATTCCATGGGCAACTATACTGAGGCAGTCCAGGCTTATGACGAGGCGATCCGACTCGATCCGGAATATGCCCGGGCCTGGAATAACAAAGGCTGGATTCAATATTTGCTTGGCAACTATACCGAGGCTATCCAGGCTTACGACGAGGCCATCAGGCTGGACCCCGAGTACACCTCGGCCTGGAACAACAGGGGCATGGTTCTTCATGGCCAGGGGAACTACAGCGAAGCGATCCAGGCTTACGACGAAGTCATTAAAATATATCCGCTGGATGTGATGGCTTGGACCAATAAGGGATTGGCTCTGATCATGTTGGGCCGCTACGACGAGGCCATCCAGTGCTCCGAAGAGGCACTCAAGATTGATCTGCTGAATGAAGATGCTTGGAACAACAAAGGACTTGCCCTGACTATGTTGGGCCGCTACGACGAGGCGATCGATTGCTTTGACAGGGCGCTCGAAATAAATTCGAGGAACAAATTAGCTCAAAATAATAAGAGGCTCGCGATTGCTGGCTGCGATATCGAATCGTCGAAACTTGAAAACTATAATCGAAACGCTGAAATCTGGTGAGTGCGGTTGACAAATCCTTAAAGAGCTCCCTCCGACCTGATTCTCGGTGCATCAGCTCAGATAAGAGTTTTTCTCCCTCAGCAAGCACCATCCTGAAATGGACCAATTGGGATATGTTCCTTATATGAAGCCATCTTTGCCAACCCCCACCAGGCCCAGCTGTTTCTCCAAAACGGCCTTTCACCTACCTTCGTCCTGGACCTCGTACTCCAGGGTGCTGATGGCGTGCTTGAAGACGATGATCTTCTTGCCCTTCCCCACGTCCAGGAGCAGCTCGTAGTTGTTGTGCGACTCAAGCTTCGCGATCAAAGGCCTTCCGTCCATCAGCCTGATCGTCACCTTCTGGCCCACGGCCCGAGGGATGAACTGCTTGGGCTTGGCCGTCTCCTTCTTCGTCTCCTCTTCTCCCTCTCCCCTCATATCCATGAACATGATCTTCAGCTCCTCCAGCTCCTAATGATCTCGAATCGTCCCTTCGAGAAGGCTCTTTCCCTCCTCCGAGCGAAAGAGGGGCGGCTCCCAGTCCTCGACGATCCGGCACCTCTTCCTTCTTTCCCCAATCCTCATCTCCTCCTCCCCCTCTTCACCGCCCTCTCCTCTATCCGCGGCTCCGGCTTCCTCCACCACTTCCTCGGCCATTTCCTCCGGCTCCTCTTCCGCCGCCTCGACCCGGCGGATCAGAATCCCCCTCCTCTGCCAGGCCGGGCTCTTGGCGAGGTTCGTGCCCCGGCGGAAGAGCAGCTCGTGGATCTCGGCCTCCTTCATCCCCCGCAGATGGCCCATGGCCTGGTCGGGGGCGAGGCCGTCGTCGATGAGGGCGTAAAAGCCGCTGGAGAAGACGTGGTTTCTCCAGGCCTCGTCCTGCCTTCCGGCGAAGTACTCGACTATCTCGCCGGGGCAGAGGGGGATCGACCTCGCGTCCATGGCCACGGCTTTTCCGAGGCCGATGGAGAGGAGGCCCGAGAGGGACCCCGCCACCACCGAGTCGATCTTCTCCAGCCGGCCGTTGAAGGGCGCCTCGCCGAAGAGGAGGCTGACCTCGTCGGAGAAGGTGAAGGCAAGGAAGGGTGCGAGCCCCGACCCCTCGACGAACGCCCTTGCGGCCGTCGCCATCGCCCTCGCGAAGTCCAGGTCGTGGGGCTTATCCGCCTTCCGGAGGAGATTTCCGAAGCCTCTCCCGTCGGCCCTCACCACCAGGGGAGCCCGGACCCGGAGGTCGGCGTAAACCTCCCGGCGATCAGTCCTTCTTTTCATCGCCGTAAGGCACGGGCACGGTGCCGAAGTGCTTGGTGATTATGATGTCCCCGACGGCGGTGACCCCCTGGTAGGGTATGATGATCCCCTTTCCCTTGAGGTCGAGGAAGGACTTGTTGAGACTGCCCAGAGCAAGGCCGCTCACCTCGCCTACATCCGGATCGAGGACCACGTCGTCAACCCTCCCGACGAAGATCCCCTTCTGGGTGTAGACGTCCTGATCCAGAAGTGCTGTAATTTCGATGCGCATCTCGTCCCCTCCTTATCGGTTTACGCTCTCATATCTTAAATCTTCTGATCAGTTCTGCCCGGCAAAATCTGGATCTTCAAAGGGGTCTGGCGCCTTTCCCCGCCCCGGGAAGATATCATCCCGCTGATAGGAGAGCTGCTCAGAAGAATTCCTTCGCGGAATCTCTTCGAGCATCCCTTCAAGGAATTCATCCGAGGCTTGCGCGATGACGGAGCCGGACCGGGGGGTCGACCCCGCCCCGGCATGGAGATCGGTGGGCGAAGGTCCGGGACGGGTTTGATGATCAAAAAAAGAGGGATCGTCATCCTGCCGGAGAGGATGGTTCATAAAACGAGATTGAAGCTGGGAGGAGTCCTTGCCCCTCCCAGCACCCCCTTCATCATCCTCCCCCTCCCTTTAGGGAGATCTTCATCATCTTGAGGCCGGGAGGGTTGCTCCTCCCGGGGCGGCTCCCCTGGTGCCGGCTTTCTTTCGGAGTTGTATCAGCATCAGCTCTGGAGGATAGGTGCGGGATCGGAGGACCGGATCGGAGGATCGGACCGTGCCAACGGACCCGCAGATCACTCTGGTGGAGAGACCCAGGCTATGGTGTAGTCATTCACCTGGCGGCTGTCCCAGCCGTCGGAGCCGGCGTGGTTCCCATCCCGTATCCAGACGTTCACCTGGTTTTCCCCGACGTCGGACTCTTCCGGCCGCATCGTCCACCTGTTGCTGGCGGTCCATCCGGTCATATCCCGCCAGGAGTTGGCGGTGGAGGGACCCTTCAGCCAGAACCGGTAGTATATGAGGTCGGAATCCGGGTCGTTGGCCTCCGCCGTCCAGGTGACCGAGGTTCCCTCTCCCTGGGGGCCGCCCGGATTGGGGACCAGTCCGGTAGCCGTAGGCGGCCGATTGGACCTGGGCAAGGTTATGGTATATTCTCTGGTCAGGCTGCTCCTTGATACATCGGGTCCGGCGTGCCGCCCATCCTTGACGCTGACCGAGACTGAGCTCGTCCCGGCGTCGGACAGGGTCGTCCTCCAGGTCCAGCGGTTGCTCGCGGTCCATCCGGTCATATCCTGCCAGGAGTTCCCGGTGGATGGCCCCCTCAGCCAGAACTTGTACAGGACGGTGTCGCCGTCGGGGTCGTTCGCCCCGGCGGTCCAGGTCACCGAAGAGCCGGCCATCACCGGCTCCGTCATATCCGGGCTGAGGGCGGTAGCCTCAGGATGCTGGTTGTACCAGCTCCAGCCGTAGCGGGTGCTCTGCGCAACTGGGGTCCGGAGATACAGGTCGCGGTCCATGGCCGGTTCGTCGGGCAGGAAGCTGTTGCGAATGCCCTCATGGCTGTAGTGGGGCCGGTCAATTCCGGGCATCTCTATATAGTGCACCGATCCGTGCTCCGACCATCCGAAGGATGAATACGACATGCCAGAGCCCGTGGTCGCAAACGTAACCGTGCCCATCCCCGCGGCGGTGGCGGACGAGACCGCCGTCGCCAGGATCATCGCCAACAGAGAGATGGTCCCCATGATGTAAGGAAGGTTCTCCTTGACGAACGCCTCCTTCGCGAATCTCCTCAGGGACTCTTCGCCCAATTTGCTCGTAGCCAACTCCCCAACCATGCTCAAATCACCTACAAAGTCTTATTTCGTTCAATGCGTACCTTTCCACCAACTGGAGCCTGGCCTGGGAAATTTAAATACCTATTTTTCATATTGGGTCCCTGTTGGTCGGTTTTTGGCCGCTTTCTATGATGTGAATCACCTGTGAGCCTCATGTAAACTCTTCCAGGAGGGAAGAGGGGCGGTGAGCTGGAGGGCCGGTCTGGTTCGCAGGGGGAATGTCACAGAAGTTTTTATAGACAAGTGTCTTTTTATACTAGAGTATTCAGCTATATTTGCATGAAACATCTGGCTATCTTGGTCTCAGTTCTACTGCTCTGGTCGGCGGCGTTGGTGGTCGTAGGATCCGGTCTCAAATATGATATTGGGGGCGATGGACAGCCATTTGAGGGCGATGGTTCCCATGGATCTCATTCGGTTCAATTAGATTACGACCAAAAGATACGATATGTCAGAATAGATATATCAGAGCCGATACCTTTTGATGAGCTATATGATTTCTTTACAGCGATCAAACCAATGACCGAAAGCGGATTTATATATATCGAACTCTGGTTTGATGGCGATGGTGACGGAAAGTGGAAAAGCAATAGCGAACGAGATTTGAAGCTTTTTACTTCACGGCTCAATATATCCGATCTCGGATTGGAGGTGAATGAATGGACAGATCTCGATGCGATGGATCTTGAATACGGCGAGAGCAGAGCCAGCGGTCCAAAATCTAATCTTCAGGACTGGATGGATGATACAGAAAATTTAAATTTAATAAGATTATATGTAAGATTCGAGACTTCTTCAAAAACATATCCATCAATCGGCAGCGTCTGGCTATTCGATTACTTCAGAATAAACGACATGGTCGCCAGCTTCGAGCCGGAGGAAGGCCCCACCGAGAAGAAGGGAAAGCCCAGCAGGATAAGCCAGGGGGGCAAGATCACCTACACTATCACCTACGGCAATGACTTCAACACCACCCTCACCAACTTCGTCATCGTCGAGGATTACGACCCCCACATGTCCCTGATCTCGGCAGATCCCCTCCCGGACCCGGGGACCAACAACGTCTGGACCATAGGAAACCTCTCCCCCGGCAGCTACGGCAAGATCGTCCTGGTGATGAAGATGGAGAAGCAGAACTTCGTCGCGGACGTCGAAGGGCGGGTCCTGGGGGACGGCTTCGTCTCCGTCCGGCGGAGGTTCACCACCGATAGGAGCCCCACCATGATCGTAAACCAGGTCAGGATATCCTCCGACCAGCGGGAGTGGCGGGGGCGGGTGGATACGCCGGTGAAGCCCATCGTGGGGACCACCCTCAGCTTCGCAGAGCACGGCTCGGGTCGCTACTCCTCGGAGGAGGTTTTGAGCTACCGGACCACCACCATGAAGATGGACCGGTCCTTCGACGCAGTCCGGGCCCCCACATCCTTCTCCCTCCCCGTCGGCCGCGCCATCGGCTTCGATTCCGGCTGGGGTGCAACCCACCTCTGCATGGACGAGAAGAGGGGCTCGATGATCTGGGAGCGGTATCTGTACGCCGACCGGCTCAACTGCACTGGCCGGGCCAACGTCCGGAGCACAAGGCTCATCCTCGACTCCGAGTCGAACTTCTCCGGGAAGGCGATATACGAGATCGAGAGCCACACCGAGGGGCGCGACGCCGATCTCTCCAGCGTCTTTGAGGGGAGCTACTCCCTCAGAACAGGAAGCGAGGTCTATAAATGAGGCTTCGAGATGGCCGGATGAGCCGATGAGAGGATGAGCCGATGAGAGGATGAGCTGATGAGAGGATGAGCTGATGAGAGGATGAGCCGATGAGAGGATGAGCTGATGAGAGGATGAGCCGATGAGA
>DAINAQ010000037.1:0-9235 GCA_036733325.1 Methanothrix sp. | reverse complement strand
CGAAGTCCCGCTCCGGACCCGCATCCACCGCCTTCTTTATGGGGGTGTAGGCCGACTCCCGGAACCGGGGCTCAAAGTCCCTTATCCCATCCGGCGAATGAAGCTCGACCCCGCGGCCCGCCTCGACCCTTCCGATCCGGTCGATCTCGACTCCGGTGCTTCTCACGACCTCCATGATCTCCTGGGCGGAAGACGGGGGCGCGATTATCAGGAGGGCGTCTATGGAGACCCCCAGGTAGTCAATCTCGAGAGACTCCAGCATCTCCAGGACCTTGGGATTCACCAGCCTGGCCATCCTCTCCTCCTCGAAGATGAGCTTGACCCCGGCGGTCTTCGAGATCTCCTTGGCGTCGCCTCTGATCCCGCCGTTGGTGACATCGGTCATGGCGTGGATCTCGACATCGAGGTCCAGAAGGGCCCACGCCGCCTCGAGGAACTTGACGTTTATAGTTTCGTCGACGACCTCGTGTCGGTCGTAGTAGAGGGCGGCGGCGCAGACCGTCCCACCGCCCGCCCCCTCGGTCATGAGGATGACGTCGCCGGGGGCGGCGTCCTTCCTGGGGGAGAGCCGATCCGATACCCCCACCGCTCCGACGCAGCCGGTGAGCCGGTTTCCTATGACCATGTCCCCTCCGATCCGCAGGGTAGACCCGGTTATGAGGGGGACCCCTGTCAGCTCTCCGACGGCCGCGATCCCCGCCAGGTGGTCGAAGAGGCGGCTTACGTCGCCGTCGTCGGCGAGATGGATGTCGGAGAACATGGCCACCGGGCGCGCCCTCATCACCAGTATGTCCCTAAGAGTGGCCCTGGTGACGTGAAACCCGGCCAGGAAGGGGTAGTCGCTGAGTCGGGAGTGCATCCCGTCCACGGTGAGGACGATGTACCTGCCCCCGGCCTCCACCGCCCCCGAGTCGTCCAGCTGCCGGGAGTCGACGACGGCATCCGTCTCCCCGATCACCTCGGCGATCTTCTCGTGGGCGTAAAAGTCGCCCAAGCCCCTCGACCCCACGCCGAACTCACCCATGGTGACCCCCGAGTCCATAAGCTCGAAGACGTCGCCTCTGGGGTTCAAAGTCGCTCTCGCCTCCTCCAGGACGGCTTCGGCGAGCTTCTCGGCGTAGGCCCTGGTGATCCGCTCTCCCTTCACCTCGACGATCAGCTCGGCCAGCTTCTCTCCCAGGTCGGGATCGTCTCTCACAAGGCCCCTCTTGGCAAACCCCTCCAGATCCATGGATGAAAGTTGGCGCCAGAGGTTAAAAAAGCTCTATCTCCGCCCGAAGATCTTCTCCAGCTGGACCCGCGATATGGTGACCATGGTGGGCCTTCCGTGGGGGCAGGTCTTGGGGTTCTCGCAGGCGAATAGCTCTCGAAGGAGGTCGTGCATCTCCTTCCAGGCCATCTCGTAGCCGGCCTTTATCGAGCCCCGGCAGGCGAGGAGCTTCAGGATCTCATCTTTCGCCGTAGCCTCCGTCCCCACCTTCCCCAGAGCGAATAGGTCCCTCAAAACGTCGTGAACCGCCCCGGGGCTTTCCAGCCGCTGGCCCGTGGCCGGGACGGCCCGGACGTGGTAGGCCCGGCCGCCGAAGGGGCGGACGTCAAATCCCATCTCCACCAGAACCTCGCCCCACTCCTCCAGCATCAACTCCTCCTTCGGCGAGAGCTCCAGGGTGACCGGCTCGATCAGCTCCTGGGATATGGTCCCCGAATCGTGCCTCTTCACCAGCATCTCGTACCTCGTCCTTTCGGCGGCGGCGTGCTGGTCCACCAGGATCAGGCCTTCGGGCCCCTCGGCCACTATGTACAGCAGAAGCGCCTGCCCCAGAACTCTCAGGCCGCCGGGGAGCGGTGCGGTCTCCAGGTCCAGCTCGAGCCTCCACGCACCGGAGTAGAGGGGGAGGGTCCTCTGGATCTCGGCTCCGGCGGCAGGAACCTGCATCCCTTCTTCCGGGCCGATCGGGACGGCTGGAGCGGTCATCCCATCGACGCCCGCACCCTCCTCGACCTCACCCTCCCCAGCGCCTGCGATTCCCTCTTCAGCCCCGCGTCCCCCATCGGCCCCGTTCGCCAATTCCCGAGCAGCCCCGAGGACCGTCGGCTGGAGGACCTTCATCTGCTCAGGCCCCGACTCCCGCTCCCCGGCCCGTTCCAGGGCGAGGCGGATCGATTCCGTCACCATCCCGGCCAGCTCCTCCTCCCTCAAAAACCGCACCTCCAGCTTCGCCGGATGGACGTTGACGTCCACCATGGAGGGATCGACGGAGAGGGAGACGACGGCGATGGGGTGGCGGCCGGTGGGGATGAGGGTCCTGTAGGCCTCGGCGACCGCTCGGGAGAGGGCCCTGGATTTTACATACCTTCCGTTGACGTAAGTCATGATCCAGTCGGGGCTGGACCGGGTGACGGTCTGCCTTCCCACCGCCCCGGCGATGGAGACGAACCTGGAGTCGGCCTGGATGGGGATGAGGTTTCGGGCGACCTCGCTTCCCAGAATCCGCAAGATGGGGTCGTTCCAGCTCTCGGACCGGACCGATTTGAAGAGAGTTCTGTCGCCGGAGAAGAGCTCGAAGGATATATGGTGGTGGATGACGGCGTAGGTGGTGACCACTTCAGCGATCCTGGCCAGCTCCGCCCTCCCGCTCTTGAGATACTTTCTGCGGGCGGGGACGTTCTTGAAGAGGTCAGCCACCTCGATGGTCGTCCCGGCGGGCGACCCCACCTCCCCCACCTCCACCATCTTGCCCTCCTCGATCCTGATCCGGGTTCCGCTGATCCCGACCCCGCCGGACCGGACCTTGGTGACCAGCTCCACAGACCTGGCCACACTGGCGATGCTGGAGAGGGCCTCGCCCCGAAATCCCAGGGTCGATATCCTGGCCAGGTCGTCGGCCCCCGAGATCTTGCTCGTGGCGTGCTTCTCGAAGGCGAGGAGGGCGTCCTCCCGATCCATGCCGCAGCCGTCGTCGGTGACCCGGATCAGCCTCTTTCCCCCCTCTGCCACCTCCACCAGGATCTTGGTGGCCCCGGCGTCGATGGAGTTTTCGATCAGCTCCTTGACCACGGAGGCGGGCCTCTCGATCACCTCGCCTGCGGCGATCTTGTTGACGGCGTCCTGATCGAGGAGCTTGATTCTGGTCATCCGGCGTCCCTCAGCCTCTTCTGGTACTGTGAGAGCCTGTTCAGCGCTTCGAGGGGGGTGACGGCGTTGAGGTCCAGGTCCCTCATCTCTGCCAGGACCATGGAATCCTCATCGGCGGCTGGCCCCTCCACCAGGAAGCTCACCTCACCGCCGCCGTCCTCGCCGTCGTCCTGATCGCCGCCGATGAGGACGTTTGCTGCCATTTTTGCCGCCCCCTGATCATCGTCGCGGTCGTTGCCGACCTTATCAGCCTTGATGTCTGTCTTATCGTCGCCCTCAACTTGACCCTCTTCGGATCTTGACCGGGGCTGGTCGAAGAATATCAGCTGGGTGTACTTCGGCCCCTTCCTCTTCGACCGGGGACCATCGCCCAGAGGCTCGATCACCGCCTCCCGCTCGATCTCCCGGAGGATCTCTCTGGCCCTGGCCACCACCTCTCCGGGAACGCCCGCCAGGCTCGCCACGTGGATCCCGTAGCTGCGGTCGGTGGCGCCGGGGACGACGGTCCGGAGGAAGACCACCGAGTCCCCCTCCTCCTTGACCGCCATGTTGTAGTTCTTGACCCCGGAGAGGACCCCCGCCAGCTGAGTGAGCTGATGGTAGTGGGTCGCGAAGACCGTCTTTCCTCGAACTCTATTGTGGATGTGCTCGGTGATCGACCAGGCGATGGCCAGCCCGTCGAAGGTGCTGGTGCCCCGACCGATCTCGTCCAGGAGGATGAGACTCCGGGGGGAGGCGGAGCCCAGGATCCTGGCCAGCTCCGTCATCTCAATCATGAAGGTGCTCTGCCCCGCCGAGAGGTCGTCGTAGGCCCCCACCCGGGTGAAGATCCTGTCCACGGGGGAGATGGAGGCGAAGGCGGCGGGGACGAAGGAGCCCATCTGAGCCAGGATCACGGCCAGGGCGATCTGCCTCATGAAGGTGGACTTTCCGGCCATGTTCGGGCCGGTCAGGATCAGGAACCGGTTGGCACCGCCGTCGAGGTGGACGTCGTTTGCGACAAAGCCGCCCCTCATCGCCCGGTTCAGGATGGGGTGACGGCATCCTCTCATGGAGATCTCCCCCGAGCCGTTCAGCCTGGGCCGAGCAAACTCGTTCTCCACCGCCACCAGGGCCAGGGTGACGAAGACGTCCAGCTCCCCCAGCGCCGCGGCCCTCTCCTGAATCTCCCGGGCGCGGCCTCCCGCCTCGGCCCTGACCTTCAAAAATAGCTCCTCCTCCAGGGACGACGACCTTTCCTGGGCGGAGAGAACCCGAGACTCCATCTCCTTCAGCTCCGGGGTTATGAACCGCTCCCCTCCGGCCAGGGTCTGCTTTCTTATGTACTCGGCGGGAACGGAGGAGAGGTTGGCCTTGGTCACCTCGATGTAGTAGCCGAAGACGTTGTTGTACCCCACCCGCAGGGACTTGATCCCGGTCCGATCCCGCTCCTCCCGCTCCATCCTCGCGATCCAGCCCCTCCCCTCCCGCAAGGCAGACCGCAGCTCGTCCAGCTCGGGGTCGTACCCGTCCCGGATGATCCCCCCCTCCCGGATCGTCGAGGGGGGGTCCTCTCTGATCGCCCTTGCGATCAACTCCATCACCTCTCCCAGGGTCCCCGAGTCCAGCCTCTCTCTCAGATCCAAAAGCTGGCTGGACCCCGCATCCGAGAGGAGCTGGACGATCCGGGGGAGCCGCTCCAGGGAGGATTTCAGCGCCACCAGGTCCTTGGGCGAGGCGGTCCCGCAGCTGGTCCGGGCAGCCACCCGCTCCAGGTCGCCGATCCCCTTGAGAGCGTCCCGGAGATCCGCCCTCAGGAGGGAGGCTCCCGCCAGCTCATCGACGACGTCAAGGCGGCCCTCGATCTCCTCGGGGGAGATGAGGGGCATCTTCAGCCACTTCGCCAGGGTCCTCGACCCACCTGGGGTGGAGGTGAGGTCGAGGAACTCCATCAGCGATCCGCGTCTGGACCGGTCCCTGATGTTCCGGAAGAGCTCCAGGTTCCGCAAGGTGGTCTCGTCCAGGACCATGAACTCGGCGGGCGAGTAGAGCCTGATCTCGGCGATGTGGTCTATGGCCGTAAGGTGGGCCGATCTGAGGTAGGCGAGGATGGCGCCGCAGGCCCGAGCCGCAGCATCCATACCGTTCAAGACCGACCCCTCGGAGCCGAAGTGGTCGGCGAGCCTGGCCTTGGCTTTGGCCAGGTCGAAGTCGGCGTCGTCGAGCCTCTGCACCGTCATCCCCTCCCCCTCGCCGGGGAGGGTGTCGGCGGATTTGGGGATTATGCACTCGGCGGGCCGAAACTTGGCCAGCTCTGAGCAGAGCTTGGCCGAGTCGGCCGGGATCTCCGTCGCCAGAAACTCGCCGGTGGATACGTCCAAAAAGGAGAGGCCGATCTTGCCGTCCTCCTCGACCATCGACGCCAGGTAGTTGTTCGACCCCTCCTCCAGCATGGAGGGCTCGATGATCGTCCCCGGGGTGATCACCCGGATGATCTCCCTTTTGACCAGCCCCTTCGCCTTCCTGGGGTCTTCCACTTGCTCGCAGATGGCGACCTTGTAGCCGGCGCCGACCAGCTTGGGCAGGTAGGCGTCCAGGGCGTGGTAGGGGATCCCGGCCAGGGGGATCCGGTTTCCCTCCTTGTCCTTCTGGCGGGAGGTGAGGGTGATGTTGAGGACCCGGGCCGTGATCTCGGCGTCGCCTCCGAAGGTCTCGTAGAAGTCGCCCATCCGGAACAGGAGGACGGCGTCGCCGCACTGCTCCTTCATCCCGAAGTACTGGTCCATCAAAGGTGAGATCTTGGCCATGGGCTATCCGGGGCTGATGGGACCTCGTCGGTCATATCGGTTTCGGCCCACTGAATGGATAAAAGAATTTGCGGCGGTCCGGTCAATCGACCGCCTTCGAAGAGCTTAACCCTGGAATCCCCATCCGGAGTAGTAGTATCGAGGATAATAGAACTGGCAGTCGCAGTCGCCGAAGGGATGGCAGAACCTGAAGGGGCGGATGTGAACCCCGCTCCAGTAGTGGTATCCCGAGAAGGGGAATCCCGGCCTGAAGATCGAATAGAATTTCGGATGGCTCTGGCCTGATGTTGGCCCATGTGGCGAATCGCTCCTCGGCCAGGGATCGCCCCCGACCCACGGGCTCCCTATACCACGCTCGAACCGATCCTCGGCCGCTCTCTCTCCCGGCCGCATCTCAACGCCGTTTTCAAAATCCAGCGCCACGCTACACCCCACCAAGAATATGATGAGGCCCAGAGATAACATAATTTTATTCATCCCCGCTGCATCTCCTTTTATATACCCTATTTTTGATTGCGCAAAGGAGGCTGGTTCTCCCCGCTCAAAAATAATGCTCTTCGAGAATAAGAATTTATCTTCATTTGTCGGGATGGTGATGATGCCCGTCCGTCCATCAGTAGCCCGATCGAACCATCGGCAGCGATGGCCCTCGTTGTGCGGTCCAAAGTCATAAGTCCAATCCGGTCCTCACCCGTCCAGTACTCATTCCAATCCGGTCCTCACCCGTCCAGTACTCAGTCCAATCCGGTCCTCAGCCTTCCGGTCCCAAGTTCGATCCCGTCCCCGGTCGCCCGGTCCTCTGATGCCTGCTTCTACCTCCCCCCATGCCCCACAGCCCGGTGCAACTAACCCCGACCTTTGGCCGATCTCTTCTCCAGGGAGAGGAAGGCCGCCAGGGTGGCGACTATCATGCAGATCAGCATGATCCGCCACAGGCCCTGGTAGGACTCAAGAGACCTGGTGGTGAGGATCAGGCCGGAGACCTGCTGCAGGATCGCCCCGCCAGCGAAGGGGAAGATGTTGAGGGCGGCGGTGCTGGTCCCGGCCATGGATATCGGAAATAGCTCCTTGATCTGAGCAAAGCTCACCACCAGTACCCCGCCGAAGAAGCCGAAGACGAAGTTCATCCCCATATAGGCATAGGTGCTGGTGATATCCCCGGCGGTCGTCCATATCACCGCCCATACCAGGGTGTACGCCGCCGTTCCCACGATCAGAACCCTCCTCCGGGACTTCAGGATCCTGTCGGAGATGTACCCGGCGACGGGGCAACCGCAGATCATCCCCATCCCGATGAAGGAGAGGACGAGGCCGACGGTGGCCTTATCCCACCCCAGAACGTCGGAGAAGAAGGGGCCGGCCCAGAGCCCCTGGTAGACCATCATGCTGCCGTACATGAAGAAGAACCATATCGCCAGGGGCCAGAACTTCCTCCCCGACCCGAAGGTCATCTTCAGGGCCTCGCCCGCGGGAATCCTCTCCTCAGCCCCAGCGTCGGAGGTAGAGGCCGGTTCGCCCCTCTCTCCCGCCTCGATCTCCTGGATGCCGGGAAGGCCCATGTCGATGGGCCGGTCCCGGGCGATGGTCCAGGCCGCCGCCGCCAGGAGGACGGTGATCACCCCCAGGATGAGAAAGACCCGCTGCCAGCCCAGGGCGACGGAGAGGAGGGCCAATGGGCCCGCCGCGCTGAGGGCGCCGACGTTTCCCACCGCGATCAGGATGCCGGTGAGGGAGGCGAACTCGCTGGTCCGAAACCAGGTGGAGAGGATCTTCATGGTGGGGATGTAGACCATGGCCACCCCCACTCCGATGAGGATGCGACCGACGACCACCAGCTGGAAGGAGGTGGCGATCCCGGTGAGGATGGCGCCCGCGGCCGCCACCAGGGTGAAGATGCTCACCGTCTTGCGTGGTCCAAGGCTGTCGGTCAGAACTCCCGAGGGGAGCTGCATGACCATATAGGCGTAGAAGTAGGCCGAGCTCAAAAGAGCGATGGAGGCGGCGTCCGCGCCGAAGGTGGCCTCCAGGTTGGAGGAGACCACGGCGGTGGAGACCCGGTGGAAGTAGACGAAATAGTAGGCCAGGGCCAGGATCCCGAAGACCGCCCACCGATATCTCAGAACCTTCTCAATTTCGCGGTTTTCCAGCGGCACCGATTTCGACCCCCGATCATGGAACGGGACGATCAGCTCCTCAGCGGCTGTTCGAAGGGTTTAGGGAGGATGAAGACCGCCGTTTTGGGATCGATCTTCCCTCGTTCCCGGCGATGTCGGACCTCCAGCCACTGCGACTGATCCCTGGCGGGAGGCCTTCGCCCCTTCGACCCGTCCGATCCTCGCAGCGAATGGCCGGGTTCCCCTGGGATAGGACCTCCATAAGTTGCAGAGACGTTGCCCTCCACGGCCTTAAGGATTTCCGAAGATCGATCCTGCCGGCCAAAATCGCGTGCCCGAGTCCCCGGGACCCGAGAGAGTTCACCCAGCGGATATACCTCAAATATGGAGCTTTGTTCGCATCATCTCTGGCCCCGAGCCTGGGTGGGAGCAAAGAAGTCAAATAAAAATGAGAATGAACCCGGCAAAGGTCACCGGGTTCGACTGCGTTCCTGGTTATTCTGTCTCTTTATCGATCACCAATAATACAATCTGTACCCCCACGGCCAACCGCCCCAATACCCCCAGGGCCTCCAGTATCCCCACGAAAAAACGTAGTTCCATGAGGTTTGATGGTGGTATACGGGGGGGGGGTTGTATACTGGCGGATGATACGCTGGCGGGTCCACCGGCGGATGGCTTCTCGGAGCATGACCATCCGGCGGGCAATCTCTCGGTCCATGTGAGGGATGACCGGGCGTTGCAGCACATATGGATGCTGTCGCTAAGAAAAAGATCGCGAATAGCAGCATCAATTTGGAAACGATCTGCTTATTCATACCTCATCTCCCCTGTAGTTATGATACCTCCATATTCCATTGTCGCTATTTAAGGGGCGTGTTTATGTAGAAGTCATCTGAATCCGATGTAAATATCAGATGTGAGCTGCCCCAAAAAAGATGATATCAGGCGCCATCGTGATCCAGCAGCCGGATGGATTTATTAATAATATCCATTTTGCTGGATGCATTAAGTCGTCCATCCCTCGGCTCCCGACCTTGGGGCGGCCCGATCCGTCCAGCCGCCTGAGAGCGAGGCCTTCTTCATCATGGGGCTGAAGGATGGCCATCGGCTAGAACTTCAGCTCCATCCCCAGGATCGTCTCGGTGGAGGTGACGCCGTGGATCTCCCGGACCTTGAGGACGATCATGTTCAGGTCG
>DAINAQ010000036.1:0-9274 GCA_036733325.1 Methanothrix sp. | reverse complement strand
CGGAGATGACGGAGAAGGCCATCGAGACCCTCTCCAGGGACGAGGACGGCTTCTTTTTGATGGTGGAGGGGGCCAGGATCGACCACGCCGGCCACGCCCGGGACTACGAGAGGATCGTCAATGACACCCTCGCCTTCGACCAGGCGGTCAAGGTGGCCCTCGACTACGCCGCCGAGAACCCCGATACCCTGGTGGTCGTAACCGCCGACCACGAGTGCGGAGGACTGGTTTTGGGCGCCAACACCAGCGAGTACATCGAGGGCTGGGCCCCCAACTTCGGATCGGGGGCGTACCCCGTCCGCGACTCCTGCGCCGACCTCAACATCCTGGAGGAGGCGTCCCACACCTCCGTGGACGTCCCCCTCTTCGCGAGCGGCCCCATGGCAATCGAATTCAGCAGGGGGCTCATCGACAACACCGAGGTCTTTGGCCTTCTGAAAGAGGCTATGGGGCTATAGAGCTCCCGCCTCATCTCTCCTTTTTGACCTGGGGATGGAAGCGATGACGAAGAAATATGATCAAGCTGGATGGGGGTGGGCCGTGGTGAAGACGGCCGTCCGGAAGATGCGGATGGCCATGGGATTTGACGATCCGCGCCCGACCGATCTAAAGAATGCTTCACAAAGGAGCTGAGTATAAAATGGTCTACGGCATAATCATGGTGAAGATCGTTCCGGGCACCGAGAGGAGGATTCACAGAGCCCTTTCGGACCTGGTGGGGATGGGAAAGATATACCTGCTCTTCGGAGATTTCGACTTCTTGCTGAACGTCCAGGTGGACGGCCTTTTAACCCTAAACGGGCTGGTAGAGAGGATTAGAGGGACTGAGGGGGTCGTAACCACCAGGACGATCCTGGCCCAGGCCGCCGAGGAGTCGGGACCCATGGGCATGGAGGCCTGTTGAGTTGAAGTTAGGGATGTCCCTGCCAAAGCATCCCCAGGTTCGAAGAAAAGATCAAGATTTCTGGCCCGGCCCCGTGGAGATGGGGACAAAACCCAGATCCTCGGCGATGGCCTGGCCCCTTTCTCCGGTGACGAAATCCAAAAAAGCCATCTCGTCGTCGTCGGGCTTGCCCCGGGTGTACATGTAAAGGGTCCTGGCGAGAGGATACGTCCCATCCCAGACCGTAGCCGCCGAGGGCACCACCCCCTCATAGGCGACGATCCCCAGGTCTTCGTCGCGGGCGAGGCTCAAGCCCAGGTAACCTATCGCCCGGTCACTTCCGGCCACGTACTCCTCGACCTCAGAGCCGCTCTCCAGATAGACCAATGCCCCCGGAGTCGCCACCCTCTCGCTGAAGATCTCGCCCGTCCCCGATCCAGGGGACCTGGATACGGCGACGATCTCTCGATCCGGGCCTCCCAGCTCCTTCCAGTTGGCGATGCCGCCGGTGTAGATCGCCGCAAGCTGGTCGGAGCTGAGACCGTCCACTCCCGCGTCGCGGATGGGCCTGCTCACCACGATGGATATCCCGTCGCGAGCCACCGGATATTCGCTCAACCGGGCCCCGAGGGCCTCCATCTCAGCATCTCCGACCTTCCTGGAGGCCATGGCGATGTTGATGGTGCCTGCCGCCAACCGGGCCAACCCGGCATCGGTCCCGCCGCCGGTGACATTGACGACGATACCCCCATCCTCAGGTTTGAACTCATGGGCACATGCCTGCGCGAAGGGAAGAACTGTCGTAGACCCCGCCACCGATAAGGTCGAAGCAGCCTCGCCTCCGGAGTCGCGAAGGGAGGGGTCCTCGACCTCCACGATGTATAAAACCGCAGCGGCTGATGCGAATATGGCCACCACGACCCAGGTCAAAAACGATTCAGGCCTCGTCATCCCGCTGAACACCTCTTTCAAAATAATATCAACTTTTCCCTGATCTGAGACCGCCGAACTCAGACGGCCATCGAGGATGCCGCGCCCATCCAACCGAACCGTGCACCTCACCTATCCCCTCACTCAGCTCCGGCCCAGGTAGCAGTGGCGGAGATGCTGAAGCGATCGGCGCCTCAACCACGGCTTTGCCCCTCATACGAATCGGCATCGATGGCTCAGGATTGATGAGAGATGATCGCAAAATTCAATGCCAAAATTCGACGCCGAAGGGGAAAAAAGCTCCAGACAGAGGGAGGTGCCGGGGCCCAAGCCTGGGGGCCCCGAGCAGGCGGTCATCATTGTTCAAGCTCAGTTGATCGATACGAAGCCGAGCTCCCCGGCGATGGCCTGGCCGTCTTCACCGATCACGAAGTCCAGGAAGGTCTGGGCCTCTTCGGAGGGCTCGCCGTAGGTGACCATGAAGAGCTCTCTGGCGAGGGGGTAGGAACCGTCCGTTACCGTCTCGGCAGTGGGCTCAACGCCCTCGTAGGCTATGACCCCCAGGTCTCCATCCAGGACGTAGTTCAGTCCGAGGTAGCCGATGGCGCTGTCACTTTCGGTTATCGCGGTCTTAACCTCGGCATTGCTGCCGTGGTTGGTGGTGACTCCCGGGGTCTCGGCCTCGGCGCTCCCCATCACCATCTCGTTGAAAGTGTCTCGAGTGCCCGAGCCGACCTCCCGACCCAGGACGTAGATCTCAGCATCCTCGCCGCCCAGGTCCGCCCAGTTGGTGATCTCGCCGTTGTAGATGGCCATGACGTCCTCCTGGGAGAGCTCGGTGACCCCGGCGTCGTAGATGGCCGCGCTCACCGCGATGCAGACGGCATCGTAGGCGATGAGGGTCTCCACAAACTCCTCATCGGGGTAGGCCTCCTTCTCGGAGTCCTTCACCGGCCTTGAGGCCATGGCCACGTCGCTGATCCCCTCGGCGACGTTCTTGATGCCGACACCGGACCCGCCGCCGGTGACGGATACCTCGATCTCGCTCTGCATCGCGTTGAACTCCTCAGCGCACTGGGCGCCGAAGGGCAGGACCGTGGTCGACCCCGATACCGATAGAGCTGCAGCGCTCCCCGCGGCCGCAAAAAAGGCCACCATCAGGAGGCTGGCTATTGCAGTCTTTGATGTCAAGCTCATACGGCCCCCCTACCTGCCGGATTGGCGTATAAATTTATTCGCAATATAATAAATAGAGGTACGGAGGAGACTTTTGCATATATACTCGATTTTTCGAGACATATTCTATATACCTCATTCAAAGATGGAACCGATCCCGCTGATTTAATTCCATGCGAGCGGAGAATAAAAGCGCCTCCGGACCCATCGAGCTCTGAGAGAGATTGACGGCAGATCGAATATAGAGTAAAATTGTGTAAATACGCGAAAATTCTGTAATGCTTGATGTATATGAAAAAGTCAGGTAACATAATCCCGTAGATCTATTTATATTATTTTGATTAAACTTATATCTCACACCCCTCAGTGTCGTGGCCATCGATGTGAAAATAATGATCGATAACCCCAAAATCAGGAAGGGAGAAAAATGAGGAGTGTAGGGACAATAGTTAAAATTTGGGCAGCGCTGGCGGCGATATGGGCTCTGCTCATGGTGGTGCTGATGGCATCGAGCCCGGCCTCTGCAGCCACGAATCCGGACGGATATTACCTGAAGAACGAGCAGGTGTTTGAGCAGGATGTAGAGGGAGAAGGCTTCTTTATGGTCTACCAGAAGGTGAACACCGAGTCCCTCCAGCTCAAAAACTACCTTCACGGGAGCGGCACCATGGATGGCGCGACCCTGATCTACTCCAATCAAACTAACGTAAAAGGGGACGTTGTAGATCGAAACACACTTGAAGATGGATATCCAACCGGGTGCAGTCACAGTTGTAAACTAGGCGATGGTCATGCAGAAAACATATCGCTTCTGGAACAGAACGAAATGACCTACTCTCCTGTAGCCATGGCCTATGGCACGGGATTCTACGCTGAAAATCCGATAGTCTTCAACTCAAAGCTGAAGGAGAGGACCGAGGGCAAGAACTACGGCGGCTCGTGCAATGGAGAGGCTGTATCCATGGTCCACCAGATAGAATATGCTTCAGCCTTCGTCAAGGACGTAGGAGTTACCCTCAAGAACATCGACAAATGGCCTCCCAAGGACTACTACAGCCTATCGCCCACAAAAGGCTCCAGCCTCACCAAAATGAAGATCGAGGAGGAGGTCACGGAAGGAGCGGTGCACATCGGTCAGCTCATGACCAAAGAAAGCGAGGACTGCAAATCGAACAATGCTTGGAAGAACCCCCTCGTCGAGATCGACGAGAACTACATCGGCACCTTCAAGATCGTCAAGAACATGGAGATCTGCACCAGCTGCTCTGGAGATAAGCCGAGGGCAGACTGGCTCTCCTGCTGCATAGGCGGCTATAACTCCATGGAGGACTACGACAGGCGGTGGGGTGAGGAGGAGATCTTCGACTGCACCTGTCGCGACGTCGCCTGGGGCGACTCCTGGAGCGATAAATCAAAGGAGCAGCCTCTGTAATCGAACAAATCAATCTCTGAGGGACTCACGATAAAGTGACAGAGTCGCGCTGGCACTTCGACCGCCAGCGCCACTCCCTCCAATTTCTTTTCTTCGCTTTCACCGGACCGGGACGAATCCGGACTCCGCCACGATAACCTGCCCCTCGTCGCTCAGGACGAACTCGATGAACTCTTCCGCCTCAGGAGCCGGATCGCCGAAGGTGTAGAGGTTGAGGGCTCTGGATAGCGGATATGAGCCGTCCTTTATCGTCTCCGCTGAGGGCATCACCCCGTCGTAGGCCACCGCCCGGAGGGCTCCGCCGGCGACGTAGTTCATCCCCACGTAGCCGATGGCCTTATCGCTGCTGGTGACGGCGGTCTTAACCTCGGCGTTGCTCCCGTGGTAGGTGGTGACCCCTGGGGTCTCGGCCTCAACGCTACCCATCACCATTTCGTTGAAGGTGTCCCTGGTTCCGGAGCCCACCTCCCGAGCGGCCACGTAGATCGGCTGGTCTGGGCCGCCGACATCCATCCAGTTGGCGACCTCGCCGCTGTAGATGGCAGCAACCTGCTGCTGGGTGAGCTCGGCGATCCCGGCCTCGTAGATCGGCTGGCTGATCACGACGGCGATGGCGTCGTAGGCGACGAGATACTCCTGGAAGCCGTCGCCATAGGCGGCGATCTCCTCGGACTTCACCTCCCGCGAGGCCATGGCGATCTCCGCGAGCCCCTCGGCGACGTTCTTGATCCCGACCCCGGACCCGCCGCCGGTGACGGAGACGCGGACGCCCGACTGGATTTTGTTGAACTCCTCGGCACAGGCCTCCACCAGAGGCATCACCGTGGTGGACCCGGCGACGGAGACTGCGGCCGCCTCCGTGGCGGGCGCGCCCTCTTCCTCCCGGTCAACGCATCCTGAGAAGGACAGGACAGTAACGATCGCCAAAATGGCGATCAAAAGGGAAACTAACGGTCTATTCATGAAGATCCTCCCGCTTTTTAGATTTCCTTGCATAACATTTATCGCTATCAGGATAAATAGATGAGGATCTCTAATTCGTATCTGGCCTTTCTGGCCGAGGAAGGTAAGCTCTCGACCATTGCTCCGGGGAGATGCCGGGAGATCTTTGAGGAGCTTGATATGCGATGCGGCACTTCCGAAGAGTTTCAGGAGGATGAAGCATGAGCTCAAAAATGACTGTTCAGAAGAAGAAGGTCTTATTCCTCTGCACTCACAACTCCGCCAGATCTCAAATGGCCGAAGGGCTGCTGAGGGCCATATACGGGGACCGGTACGAAGCTTATAGCGCGGGCGTTGAGGCCACGATGGTCGACCCTCGCGCCGTCTCGGTCATGAGGGAGATGGGGATAGACATCTCCGGCCAGCACTCGAAGAGCGTGGAGGAATTAGAGAAGACCATATTCGACCTCGCCGTAACCGTCTGCGATAGGGCAAGACAGGCTTGCCCCATCTGCAGCGTTGATCTGGACCTGCCCACCCCCGCCCCAAAAGCCATAGAGGTGATCCACAGGAGCTTCGAGGACCCGGCTGACGTTTCGGGGCCAAAGGAGGCTCAGCTGGAGGCCTTCCGGCGGGTGAGAGACGAAATAAGAGAGTGGATCATCCAGACCTTTTGATGATCAAGCACCCCCTCTCTGGCCCAGGATCGAGGATGAGGAGCGACTATACCACCGTTCTCAGGCGTCGAGCCACCAGTGGTCCACGGGATTGATCGGCCCATCTGTCTTTTCGTCCCGTCCTATTCGCTCCAGACCGAGATCTTCGAATCGGTAGACAAGTCCTTTAATATCCCCCTTATGGGTAGCCTCTATCATACGATTTCATTTCACGCCGACTGCAGATATAAAATTTTTCACCATACAATAAATTCATCTACGAGGCGATATCAACTCAATATAGTCTACTTGTTTCTATACACTCTATACTTCTCGCTCCAAGCTGTGCAGAAGCTGGACGGAGGCTTCTATCGCCGGGGACGTTATTCTGGAGGAGGAGATCGATCCGGCGGGCGCACCCTCAGTCTCCTGCGCCCATCTCCTTGGGGCCGATCCTCTCCAGCACCTCCCCGGGATCGTACCTGATCCGGACCACCCTGGACCGTCCCCGGTGGCCCGGGCCGCTGAAGTCGGTGTCCACGAGCCGGGCGGCGTCAAGCTTGTTCAGGATCTCGTGAAACCGGGTGTAGCCGGCGCCGGTGGCTTCTTTGAACTTCTCGTAGAGGTCTCCCGCCTTGGAGGTCTCCATCTCCGCCGCGAGGCGGAGGAGGAGGAGCTCGTCCTCCCGGAGGGGCTTGAGGGCGCTGGAGAGGTGGACCAGCCTGGACCTCTCGTAGGCCCCCTCGACGTCCTCTTTGGAGATCGTCCTTGAGGCCCTCCTCTCCGCCTCCATCCCCGCCCTCTTGAGGAGGTCGATCCCCACCCGGAGGTCCCCCGCCCGCTCGGTGAGGTCGGAGACCAGATCGATGATCTCCTCGGATACGACTCCGGGATAGAAGCCCAGATCAGCCCGTCGTTTGAGGATGTCTCGGATCTCCCCGATCGAGTACAGAGGGAAGCTCACCTCCTCGGCCTGGAAGACCGACCCCACCCGGGGATCGAAGACGTAGTTCAAGGCCGGCTCGCTGAGGACGGCGATCACCCCGGCCCGGAAGCCGGGGAAGGTCTCGTGGGCCCGGAGGAGGGTGTAGAGAACCCGGTCAACCTCCTTCTCCGGGAAGAGGTAGTTGACGTCGTCCAGGGCCACCACCAGGACCCGGTTCTCCCTGGCCAGGGTTTTGGCGATCCTCTCCAGGACCCTCTTGAAGGAGACGCCGCTTGATGGGGGGGAGTGGCCAAGGAGCTTGCTGTAGATCCGCAGGAATATGGCGTGTCTGGTATGGTCCATCTGGCAGTTGACGTGGACCGGGACCACCTTGGAGGAGTGGGCCTCAATCTCGGAAAAGAGCTTGAAGATAGCGGTGGTCTTCCCGGTTCCGGGGGGGCCGAGGCAGAGAGCGCTGACGGGTCGGCCCCCCGCAAAGGCGGGGCGGACGCAGAACTTGAGGGCCTCCATCTGAGACTCCCGGTGAGCGAAGTGCTCGGGCAGGTGGTCGAACTCCAGGACCTCCCGGTCCTTGAAGATCGTCTCGTCCCAGAGGAGGATCTCCCGTTTCAAGTCTCTAGCCCCCGAAGGCCTTCAGATACAGACAGAATAGTGGTTGGCCCGGCCAGAAATAAATAAGGTTCCATGGCCCCAAATCCGGAGGTGTTTTCGAGGATTCTGGCGGGTCTCGGAGGATTTGGCGGGTCTTTGGGGAATCCGGCGGGTTTCAGAAGGCCCTGGCAGGTCTCGCGGGATTCTGGGTCTCGGGGGACTCTGGCGGATCTATTCCGACAGAATCCGGTCGATCTCTCGCTTCAGCGCCGCGCTGATCAGGGCTCCGTCGGCCTTCCCCCGGAGCTCCTTCATGGCCAGGCCCATCAGGGGTCCCAGGGCCGCCTCGCCCCTCTCCCTGACCAAGGCCTCCTTCTCGGCGACGATCCCGGCCACCACCTCTTCGACCCCGGCCTGGTCGATGCCTATGAGTCCCGCGGCCTTCGCCGCCTCCGATGCCGATTGCCCCGGATTCGTGGCCATCGTCTCCAGGAGCCTGGGGATGCCCTCCTTGGCCACGCCCCCTGCGACCAGGGTGAGGGCCTCCAGATACCGCTCCTCGGTAAGGTTCGAGATCGGTACCCCCTCCCGGGCCAGCTCCCTGGGGATCATCTCCAGGGTTCTCACCACCAGGGCCGGGGGGAGGGAGAGATCCCTCACCGCATCCTCGAAGAGCTGGAAGGACGGCGACGAGGCCATCAGCCCCGCAAACTCGCGGTTGAGGCCATACACCTCCTCAAACCGCGCCGCCCTCTGATCGAAGAGCTCTGGCAGCTTGAGGGAGGCGACATACTCGGAAGCCACCACCGCCGGGGGGACGTCCGTCTCCGGATACATCCGCGCCGATCCGGGAAGGGGCCTCATGTACTCGCTCGTCCCCTCGGGAAGGGCCTTTCTCGTCTCCTCAGGAACCCCCACCAGGGCCTCCTTCGCCCTATCCAGGACCGCCTTCATCGCAGCCTCGGCCCGGTCTCTGGGGGCGGCCACCATGGCTATGCAGTCCCCATCGCGGGCCCCGAGCTCAGCCCGAACTGCTTGGACCTCTTCTTGGGTGATGCCATAGGCGGGAAGCTCGTCGGAGTGGAAGATGCCCCCGACCCCCGCCCTCTTGGCCCGGTCCGAGATCTCCGAGCCGAGCCGCCGTCCCGGCTGGATCTCCTTTCCCAGAAGGCCCGCAAAGCCCGCCAGGTTCACCGCCAGGACCGCACCCCCCTTGCCGAGGGCGGATTTTATCACCTTGGACTCGGTGGCGGCGAAGATCCCGGTGACATCGGCCACCCGGTCCGGTACCGTCGCCCCCCTCCCCACCAGCTCGTCCCTGATCTGGAGGAGGAGGTGCTGCCTATTCGCCTCCACCGCCACGATCGTCTCGATCAGGTTGAGGTCCTGGACCCCCTTTATCTCCACCCTGGCCCCGTCCCTGATGGAGACGTTGACGTCCTGGCGGATCGTCCCCAGGCCCCTCTTCACCCTGCCCGTAGACCGGAGGATCATCCCCAGCCTCTGGGCCACCTCCCGGGCGTGCTGGGGTGAGACGATATCTGGGGAGGTGCAGATCTCCACCAGGGGTATCCCCAGCCGGTCCAGAGAGTAGACCACCTCGTCCCCCCGGTCGTCTACGATCCGGGCCGCCTCCTCCTCCAGACAGATCGTCTCCATCCCCACCTTGCCGCAGGAGGTGTCGATGGAGCCGTGAGAGGCGAGGTAGGCGGTCCTCT
>DAINAQ010000035.1:2213-9604 GCA_036733325.1 Methanothrix sp. | reverse complement strand
TGGACCAGGCCGACGACATGGACGACCCCATGATCGTCATCGACAGCTGGGACGCGGTCATAAACTACACCTCCGCCATCCTCGGTGACGCCCAGCACAGCCTGGAGCAGAACATCTGTGAGTTCGCCCGGGACATGGGCATCCCCATCATATTCGTCAGCGAGTCGGCGGACCTTCTCCCCCTCAATTACATCGTCGACGGCGTCCTAACCCTCAAGAACGTCAGGATGACCTCCCCCCTATCCGCCGAAAACCGGCCCGAAGGGATGACCACCAGGTACGCGCGAGAGATCAGACTGGATAAGCTGAGGGGGGTGGAGATCAAGCAGAAGATCTACACCTGCACCCTTCACCAAGGAAGGTTCCGCTACTTCGAGCCCTCCACCGATAATATCAGCCCCCAGATCCGGATTTTGACCGACGTGGACAGGATCTCCGACCCCTCCGAGGGTTCCATCTCCACGGGGATAGGCGACTTCGACAGGATCACCGGGGGGCTTGATTTTGGGTCCTGCAACGTTCTGGAGATCGACCACGGGGTCGGCAAGAGGTATTACCAGGTCCTGACCGCCCTGGCCTCAAACTCGGTAAAGAACGGGAGGGCGGTCCACATCGTTCCCAGCATCGGCTACCAGCTCGCCCGAAGGGACGTCTTCGTCCCCTCCAATGTGATGGTCCTGGAGCCGGGAGGCGACCGGGACCAGTGGTATGAGACCCTCTTCAAGCACTGGGACGGCCTCAGAGCGAGGACGGGCCAGCCGATCCTCAACATCCTGGGGCTCGACTCCATGGAGTTCGCCTTCGGCTACGAGAAGATGCTCAGCGCCTCCAGCCGCATGTTTCAGAAGTGGAAGGAGACGAGCGACGTGAACGTGGTCGTGGTCAAGTCCGGCCAGAAGAGCATCAGGATGACCTCCCACATAGCAGATACGTATTTCGTGATCAAGGAGCTGAACGGCGGCCTCTGCATCTATGGATTGATACCCCGAACCGAGCCCCATTATATGGTCCGGGACGAGTTGGGAAACCTGACCCTGGTGCCCATAGTCTGAGCCGGGCCTCCCTCGTCTCGTCGCCCGGAAGACCGATTTTTCCGGAGTTCAAACCCACCGTCCGCCTTCGGCCCGGATCTCCTTCTTCCAGATGGGGACGCGGGCCTTGACCGCCTCCAGGATGTATTCACAGCCTCGAAAGGCGGCCTGCCTGTGGGCTGCGCTGCAGACGATGAGGACGATATCGTCTCCCAACGATAAGGGCCCGACCCTGTGGATCACCTCGACGGAAGAAAGGCCGAACTTTTCCATCGCCTCATCCCGGATCTTCTCCAGCTCTCCCATCGCCACATCCCGGTAGGCCTCCACCTCCATCCCCAAAATTCCGTCGTCTCTGACCGTCCCGAGGAAGGATACGACGGCTCCGGCCTCCTTTCGTCTGGCCCTGGCCACCACCTCCTGGATGGAGAATTCTTGCTCGGTGATGTTGATCAAGGGCTCAGGCCTCCGGGTTCAAGGGATTGGACATAAGCCTCCGGGTTCGGGGATTTCAAGCATGAGCCTCCGAGTTCAAGGATTGGACATAAGCCTCCGGGTTCGAGGGATTCGAGCATGAGCCTCCAGGATTGAAGTGAGAATTCAAAAATGAGATTCGGGTCCAAGCCTCAACCGCCGGAGAAGGGCGGCAGAAGCGCCACCTCGTCCCCCTCCTCCAGGATCGTCTTCTCCGGATCGGAGAGGTCGGCCCCCTTCCGATTCAGCAGGATGGTCACTTTGTCGCCGATAGCCCCTTCGGGGCTTAAGAGGTCGCCGTAGAGCTCGGGATGGTCCGACACCACCGCCTCCAGGAGGTCGCGAAGGCTGGAGCCATCTTTGAGATCGATGGCCACCTCCCCCCCTGCACTCTCCCTGAACTTGGCGAAGGCTCTGACCAGCACCCTCATCTCCTGGCCCTCAGCTTGGGGATCTCCTCATCTCCGTCTACGCGCAGGACGAAGGTCCCGTAGCAGGGCTTGGTGTAGGGGAAGATCACCTTCTCGCCGTCGATTCCGATCAGTAGCGGCGGCACTCCTATGAGATGGACGTTGAAGATCCGATATCCCGGCGGGACCTCGACGTTCTCCTTGCAGTTCTTCTTTATGTACTCCCTCGCCTCTTTGAATGAGCACTGGGAGAGGAGGATCTCGTACTTCATCTCCTCGATGCATCCCAATCAGATCACCTCGTCTATGAGCTTCTTCAGGGGGGTGGGGTCGTGGACCGCCTTTGCGGCCAGCTTTCTGCACTCGAAATCCACCGTCTTCTCCAGCTCTTCGACGCCCCGTCCGAAGAGCAGAAGGAAGAGCTCTGCCCTGGAGATGTAGCTGATGGTTCCGGCGTAGGTTATGCCGGCGTCGCTGTGGGCGAAGGCGAAGCACCGGTCGAAGTCGGTCTTTCCCTCCGAGATCATCGCTATGCATCGGTCAATGTTCATGGTCTCGCCCAGGTAGTGGCCTTGAGGATCAGCGAGCCTGGTCAGCTTGAGGGCGGCGCCAGTTCCCGCCACCACCACCTCGTCACCCCTCTCCCTCAGCCTGAAGGCCAGGTAGAGGGCGATGCTGGTCTGGACCGGAACCTCGGGACAGCCGAGGAGGATTAGGGACCTTCTCTTCCCCGACTTCGTCTCCGGGGTTGCATCACCAGAACTTTCCATATCATCTCCTCGGCCGCCTATCTACTTAAAACTCTTCACCGCCGCAGTCGGGGCAGCCGGGATTCCTCTCGATGGGGACAAGGTCGCAGCAGGCCCGGCGGCCGTCCCAGATCAGGAGCCTCCCGGTGAGGAGCGAGCCCTGGCCGGTCAGATGCTTGACCGCCTCCATGGCCTGGATGGAGCCGATGACCCCGCAGGTGGCTCCCAGGGCGGGGCTGGTCTCCTTCGGGACCGAGCGGGGGAAGATGCACCGCAGGCAGGGGGTCAGTCCCGGGATGATGGTGGTGACCTGGCCGTCGAAGCCGGATACGGCTCCGTGAAAGAGGGGGACCCTCCCCTCCTGGGCTGTCCTGTTCAGGAGGCGTCTTGCGGAAAAGCTGTCCAGAGCGTCCACCACCAGGTCGGCCTCGCCCACCAGGCCCCCAAGGTTCTCCTGGTCGGCGAAGGCGTCGACCGCCTCCACCTCCACCTCGGGGTTGAGCCCCCGGATCGTCTCTGCCGCCGAGACGGCCTTGGAACGGCCGAGATCCCCGGTCCAGTGGAGGATCTGGCGGTTGAGGTTGCTCAGCTCGACCACGTCGCCGTCGACCACGATGATCCGGCCCACCCCGGCTGCGGCGAGATAGACCGATGCCGATGACCCCAGGCCTCCGGCCCCCACCACCAGGACGGTGGCCTCCTTTATCTTCCTCTGGCCTTCGGCCCCGAAGAGCCTGATCTGCCGGTCGTATCGCGGATCTTCAAAATCGAGCATCTTGCGCCTCGAATGTTACAGAACATCGGAATCGATCCGGCAGTTCAGCCCCCCACCACCGCAGGGAAGATGGCCACCTCGTCTCCCTCTGATAGGGGCGTTTTGCCGCCGTCCAGAGACTCGAAGTGCCTGCCGTTGACCATCACGTTCACGTCCTCTCTGACCTCACCTGAGGGGTTGAAGATCTGGTATCTCAGATCTCCGGACCTGGCGGCGATCTGATTCAGAAGGTCGAGGACCGTGGCGCCGCCGGCAAGGTCAAGCTCCATCTCCCCCTCCAGAAGGTCTCTATACCGGGCGAAGGCTTTGAGTTTTATGATCATGATCGCTCCGCCATCTCCTTCATCCGCTCCAGGGCCCTGATGGCATCCTCCCTCTTGAGATCCCTCTTCTCTTCCCGGAGAAACTTCTTGAAGCCCTCCCGCTGGACCTCGTCGAGCCCTTTCGCCTCCTCCAGGATCCGGTCGTAGCATCTTTTTGGAAAGTAGAGGGACGAGGCCGCATCCAGGATCTCCTGGGCCGCCTCGGAGTCGATCGCCCCCCTCTCCAGGGCGGCCCTGAGGTTATCCCTTATGTTCACCAGGGGCTCGGATAAGGGGGCGAAGGTGAGGGGATCGAAGATGAGGGCCACCTCGTCGTCGGAGATGAGGATCCCGTCCCGATATTGGCGGAAGATCTCGCCCACCCCCTCCATCCCGAAGGGGTGCAGCTCTGCGGCCCGGAGGGCTCCCATGCTGGAGGCTCCCACCACCGCGACCCCCATCTCCAGGACCCGGAGGATCTCCTTGTGGGCGACGGCGCTGTCCTGGAAGAAGACCCCGTCGATGAGCCCGATCATCCTCGCGCCCTCTTTGGCAGCCCTGTAGACGTCGCCCCTCCTGGCGGGGGGGCGATAGTCGGCGGGAAGGATCTCCCCGGCGGTGGACCTATCCAGGCTGGGCCCGAGAAAGACGACGATGTCTCTTGACCTCATCTCTCCACCGCTGCCCTCTTCGGTCCTGATCCACGGCGCTCTGCTCGAGGCCCGGGACCACCACCCTCACCACGGGAACGCCGATCTCCTCTCGGGTGAGGTCGACCACGATCGCCCGGTCCATCCCGGAGGCCTCGAGCCTTTTTAGCATGAGGTTGATGTCGTCTAAGAAGTCCTCGCTGTCCTGAGACTCGATCTCGCCGAAGGGCCTGGTCCCAGCATCCTCAAACCAGTGCCGGTTCAGCCGCTTGGTCCTCTCGTATCCGATCTGCCTTCGGAAGTCCGCCGTAGTCGTGTCCTCCCTCGCCCCGTGGATCTGGGTCAGCCTGGACTGGGCGACCTCGGTCAGGGCCCGGAGGACCGCCACCTCGGCGTTGGTATGGGTCCCCATGCCGATGGTGAGAAGGGCCGGGTCCTTCAGCTGAAGATCGTCGGAGGCCGCGGCTATGGTGGGGATGCCGATGTCGCTGGTGATGTCCTTGATCCTCACCTCCACCTCGGCCGCGGCGAACTTCTCCATCAGTCCCGCCGCAAGTCCGTTCTCGACATCGGTGACCAGGGCCCCGGTCCTCTTCACCGCCTCCACCAGGGACCAGGCGTCCCTCTCGATCACCTCGGAGAGGCCATGGAAGACCGCCTCCTCCAGGACGTTCCCGGAGGCGAGTCCGTTGGTGTTGGTCCTGAAGAGCTGCGGATACTCCGCGGGCAGGGGGTGGAAGACGCCGCTCGCCGGGACCATCACCTCCTCTTTTCGGATCAGATCGTAGCCAGAGACCCAGGGGATCGCCATATCGGGATTCGATTCCTGGGGCGGGGCGAGGTCGCGCGGATCTACCGTGTTCAGATCGGCCTTCAGCCTGGTGTAGCTCTCCACCAGAAGCTCTCTATTGTGGACCTCCGCCGAGTACCGCTCGATCCCCTCCATCATCGCCGAGACCCTGGCCTCGGCGGGGGTGGCTCCCTTCCCGTTGTAGACGGATATAGCCCCCTTATCAGCGGCGGGCCTGATGCTGGAGAAGACCGGGATTCCGATCCGGTCCAGGTTGGTGATGTCGGCCACCCTGGTTATCCCTGCAAGCTCCATCTTGGGCGCTATCCGATCGAGGGTCTCCTCCGGAGAGAAGGCCCGATGGGTGTCGGTCTTGTACTTCTTTATGCAGGATCTCAGCTTCATTCAGCATCATCTCATTCTGCTTAATTCACCCGGAATCTTTCCGAATCTTCGGAAGAACTCCGGGATTGATCTTCTGGGCATATCTCGGTTCGCGATGGCAAGGCCCGCGTTCCTCGATGAACTCCTCTTTCTCGCCCTAAATACATGTCGGGTTTTTCCCGTCGGCGAGGGGATCAGATGACGGCAAGGAAGATCCAGTAGACGATGAGGTTTGCGGCGGTGAGGGGAGCCCCCACCTTCACAAAGTCGGAGAAGGAGATGGAAACCCCCCTCATCTCGCCGTTCTGGACAATGATGACGTTGCTCGCCGCCCCCATGACGGTGAGGTTTCCGGCTATGGTTGACCCGGCGGCCAGGGCCATCATCCCCTCCACCGAGGCTCCGAGGTGGGAGAGGAGGGGGAGGTAGAGGGCGACGAAGGGGACGTTGGATATGAGCTGGCTGGCGAGGGCGCTGGTGGCGAGGATCACCGGGATCGAGGCGGCATCCAGGCCCGAGCCATCCAGGGCTCCCTGGAAACGGCCCGTATTCCAGACGCTCTCCATCAGAACGAACATGGAGGCGAAGAAGAGCAGGGTCCTCCAGTCGACCTTCCTCGCCAGCTCGATCCTCCGGGGGCTGAAGACCAGGATGGGAAGAGCCGCGAGGAGGGCGATCTCGGTCAGGCCGAGGGGGGAGCCGAGGCCCAGGGAGACGGAGGCGATCTTGAGACCGATCAGAGCCAGGACCACGGCCAGGGAGATCTTCGAGAGGCGGGCCAGCTCGGGATCCGAAACCGAATCCTGGATGGTGTTGAGGGTCCGGCTGCCGAACTCCTGGCCGAAGAAGAGCCTGAGAGCTCCGAAGGCGAGGAGGAGGTTGACCGCGGTGGGGAGGGCCAGGTGCCAGAAGAAGGTGACGAAGGGGTTGGGGACGCCGTCGGCCAGGGCTATGAGCAGGTTCTGGGGGTTTCCGATGGGGCTTGCCACGCTCCCGATGGTCACCCCGAAGGCGAGGGAGAGGAGGAGGAGCCGGGGCGATATATCGTATTTCTTTGAGAATTGGATGAGGAGGGGGGTTCCCGCGATGGCCAGGGTGTCGTTCATCAGCAGCGCCGAGAGGACCCCGGTCCCAAAGAGGATGGCCAGGACGAGCTGGTCGACGCTCCTGGCCCGCCTGAAGATCCGGCTGGAGAGGCTGGCCAGGTATCCGCTCTCCTCCAGGGCCACCCCGACGACGAACATCCCGAAAAGAAAGAGCATCACGTCCACGTTGATCGCCCCCAGGGCTCGGGGGGGAGAGATCGATCCCGCGAGGAGGACGGCCGCTCCTCCCGCGAACATGATCTGCCAGATCATCACCCTGGTCGGCAAGAGCTGCCGGGTGGCGATGGCGACCAGGACCGCGGCCAGAGCTAATAGCGGAAAGTCTCCGGCAGAGAAGATGGTCTGGGATGAGATCTCGGTCTCCAACATGGGGAATGTTCTCTATTTTGGCTTGGGGCCAGGAGGCGGATCCTCAGGGCCGCTCTTTGAAGAGATGGGGAATATATACGCCTTTCTCTCTCTCCTCCCAGCCGGATCGGACTTCCATTCAAAAAAGATACAAAAATATATCTACGGGGAATCCTTTGGAGAGTTCGAGGAGTTGCTTTGAACCTTAAAGCCAGCAAACTCAGGGATGGAATCCCGAGATCCACCTTCACCGATCTTTTTTTATCGGTTCTGTTATGTCTCGCAATGACCGGCCTGGCCTCATCTTCCCAGGCCCCGCTGGAGAATGAGACCCTGGAGGTCCAGATCCTGGCCATCAACGATCTTCACGGC
>DAINAQ010000035.1:0-2113 GCA_036733325.1 Methanothrix sp. | reverse complement strand
GCTGGAGAATGAGACCCTGGAGGTCCAGATCCTGGCCATCAACGATCTTCACGGCGCGCTTGAGCCTCCTTCAGGGACGGTGACCGTCGGGCGCGACAGCGAATGCCAGCCCGTATCGGTGGCGGCAGGGGGAGCCGAGTATCTGGCGACCGCCCTGAAAGGGCTTATTGCCACAAACCCGGAGACGGTCTTGGTCTCGGCCGGAGACAACATCGGGGCCAGCCCCCTCCTCTCCGGACTCTTCCACGATGAGCCGACGATCGAGGCCCTTTCCATGATGGGCTTCGAATACTCCGCCGTCGGAAACCACGAGTTCGACGAGGGGGCTGCCGAGCTCTTCCGGACCCAGTACGGCTGCTGCCATGCGGAGACCGGCTGCCAGGACGGGGATCGGTTCGTGGGGGCGGGTTACAGCTACCTCGCCGCCAATGTGGTCAACGAGACGACGGGAGAAACGATCTTTCCTCCCTACGCTGTGAGGAACATCAGCGGCGTTCCGGTGGCCTTCATCGGAGTCTCCCTGAGCTCAACCCCGGCAGTGGTGGTCCCCTCGGGGGTGGCGGGGCTCAAGTTCATCGATGAGGCCGACGCCATCAACGGTTGCGTCCAGGCCTTGAAGGAGGAAGGGGTGGAGACGATGGTGGTTCTCATCCACAACGGGGCGCTGGCGTCGGGACTTCCGAACGAGGGGATGTTGCCGTGCGAGCCGCTGGAGGATATCATCAACCGGACCAGCGATGAGGTCGACCTGTTCATCACCGGCCACAGCCACCAGGCTTACGTTGCGACTGTGGACGGAAGGGTCGTGACCCAGGCCGGGTCCCAGGGGAAGTTCATCACCGACATCGATCTGGTCATCAGTCCGGCCACGAGGGACGTGGTCGAGGTGAGGGCGAAGAACGTGGCGGTGACCAGAGACGTCCCCAAGGACCCGGCCATATCTAAGCTTCTGGAGAAGTATGAGATTCTCCTGGGACCGTTGACCAACGAGGTGATCGGGTCGATCACCGCCGACATATCCAGGAACGCCTCGGAGTCTGGCGAGTCGCCCCTGGGCGATCTGATCTGCGATGCCCAGCTCTGGGCCACCTCCGGCAACGGCAATGAAACGGACGGGATCGACGACGATGGTGATGGCGAGGTCGAGGGCGAGGTCGATGGTGATGCCGATGGTGGTGCCGATGGTGCAGGCGAAGCCGGGGGCAGCGGCGCGGTGGTGGCCATCATCAACCCCGGCGGGATCCGGACCGACCTGATCTTCGACGATATCGCCGGAGAGGAGCAGCCGGGCGAGGTGACCTATCAGGAGGCCTTCAACATCCAGCCCTTCGACAACAGCCTCATCGTCCTGACCCTGACCGGGGAAGAGATCGACTCGGTCCTCGAGGAGCAGTTCGACAACCCCGCCGAAGGACAGAACCGGATCCTCCAGGTATCCAGCGGCTTCTCCTACGTCTGGAGCAGGTCCGCCCCCGCAGGAGAGAGAGTCGATATCTCCGGCATAAAGATCGACGGGGTCCCCATCGATCCCGAGGGGACTTACAGGGTGGCGGCGAACGCATTCCTGGCGGAAGGTGGAGACGGCTTTGCCACCTTCAGCCAGGGGGTCGATCGGGTCTGCGCCGTCACCGACCTGGAGGCGCTGGTCAGATACATGAAGGCGTTTTCGCCGATCTCCCCGCCCCCGCTTGGCAGGATCTCCGTAGGAGAAGGGCCGGCGGCGACGGCGGCGCCGGTATCAGCTCCCCTGGCCTCCGCCTGAGGGAGCGGATAAAAACAGGAACGAGGGGGCAGGTAAGGCCCGAAGGGCCTCACGCCCTCCATATTTTTAGAGCTTAGATTTTCCCTGACGCCGGCGGACCCCACCCGCTTCCGAGCTCTTCACTTCCGCCAGCCGACGGTGGCATTGGGGATGCTGTCGACCTCCGAGAAGTAGGGCTTGATGTCCAGGAGCGGCGTTCCCTCCAGGGCGTCCAGCCCCCGGACCCGCAGCCTCCCGCCGGAGATCCCCAGAAGCTCGACGATCCCCACGCCGATGGGGTTCGGCCGGTTCGGCGACCGGGTGGCGAAGACGCCGTGCTCCTTTCGGTCGTAGGGGGGAAAGGCCTTGAGC
>DAINAQ010000034.1:0-9630 GCA_036733325.1 Methanothrix sp. | reverse complement strand
AGGCGACGTAGTCGGCGCCGGCCCGGTAGATCTTCTCCGCCGAGCTGAGGTGGTTGGCCCTGGCCACGATGAAGGCCTCGCCGTTGAGGTTCCTGGCCAGAAGGGTGGCGAAGACCACGTCGGAGTCGTCGTTGAGCATGATCAGAACCCCGGCCGCGTCCTTCACCCCCGACTCCACCAGCACCTCCTCGGAGGTGCCGTCACCGACGATGGATCGAAAAGGGGCGTCGTCGAGCTCCCTTCTGTCCACCACCGATGGGGACACCCCCCTCTCGGTGAGGGCCGCCACGATCCTGCGACCTACATCGCCGTAACCGATCACGATCAGCGGCCCCGTCCGGGGAGGCCCCATGGTCAGCTCCCTCAGCCGATCCAGCCCCTCCCTCTCCCCCACCGCCATCAGCACCGAATGAGAGCTGACCACCTCGTCCTTGGGGATGGAGACGAACCTCCCCTTCTGCCACATCCCCACCACCTTCGCCCCCGTCTCCGACAGGGCCGGGTCATGGACCACCTTTCCGATGAGAGGGCTTCCCTGGTAGATGGGGAGGGGGACCATCAGGCTCCCGAAGAGCTTGATCGCCCCTGGAAATACCCCCTTTCGGGGGGGCGAGGTGATCTGGGCGACGAAGCTTCCCAGGAGGGCCTTGGGCGATATCACCCTGCTGGCTCCGGCGTAGCTGAGAAACCTCGCTCGAGCCAGGTCCTCGGCCAGGGCCACCACCTCGACCCCGGAGATCTCCCGGGCCGTCAAGGATATGTCGGCGTTCCTCTCGTCCCTCTCGTTGGCGATGAGAAGGCTTGCACTCCCTATGTTGGCGCTGGCGAGGGTATCCCTCTCGGCGGGGTCGCCCCATAAGACCTGATACCTCTTGCTGATCTTCCGGGCCGTCTCCTCCGACCTCTCGATCACCAGAAAGGGGAGCTTCTGCCTTCTGAAGTTCTCCGCCAGAGCCTCGACTATGGGATTGTAGCCGCAGATTATGATGTGGCCTTTCATCTTTGGGGGGGCCTTCGAGGGGAGCTCGCGGTTGAGGCTCTCAAGCCATGGGGTGACGATGACGGGCAGAAGCACGGCAAAGAGGATGAATATCCCGGAGAGGCCCACGACGGCGCTGAAGACCCTTCCGGGAAGGTTCTCGAAGACCACGTCTCCATACCCCACCGTGGTCATGGTGGTGACCACCCAGTAGACGGCGGTCACCGGATCGGCGTTCCCGGTCTGCCCCTCTCGAGCCATCAGCTCCATGAAGATCGTGGCGTAGAGGGCGACCAAGAAGATCGTCGCCAGGGCGTAACATAGGACTCTGCGCAAAGCCGTAACCCCTAATACCAGATTGATCGAGATACGTTAAAAAGATTCTGACTTCAGGCAGCCGACCTCATGGAGATCCTTCTCTATTCCCTCCAGCCTCTCTTCCAGGGCCTCCATCGTGGTGATCGAAGTTGCCTCACCGTCCCAGGCGAGGATCATCGAGGCGCCCTTCAATGGGTGGGATTCAAGCCCCACCTCCTCGAAAGATAGCTCAAACTCCCGAAGGTTGCAGTCCGGGCGGAGACGATGGACCAGGTCGGCCGGCTGCCAGGAGAGGGCGACCCACCCGGCTTTCGATGATTTCGAGATCAAATCTTCGACCAGGGAGGCTTCGGACTTCTCGAGGTAGGGCGAGTCGATGAGGAGAAGGGCTGGCTTTTTCAGCCGGTCCAGAAGGTCGGAGACGCCCGAAAACCCGTCTCCGAGATGAAAATGCCGAGTCGATGTGCCCTCGCTCCACTCCCGAGATCTCCAGGCCCTCTCCACCTCGGGGCTTTTGTCCCAGAGCTCTGCCTCGAGGGCGACACCTCGTCTATCGGCAAGCTCCAGGACTATGGAGGCAGACCCCGGATAGCGCTCAAGGCCGCGGGAGTTTCTCTCCCCCAAGATTTGAAGGTGGCGATATTTGGCCAGAGGTTCGGGGCAGGGCCAGAGCCTTCCGATCCCCCCCTCCCACTCGCCGCCGGGGCGGAGCCGGTACTCGGGGCGTCCGGCGTGGCTCTCGACGTAGACCCGGACTCCGCCCCCCAGGAGGTGGTCGGCCACCTCGGCCAGGATCAGGTGCTTCCAGACGTCGCCGGCGTTTCCGGCGTGGCGGCGGTGGTCGTAGCCCATGAGTTCAAATTCTCCTTTATCGTGATATATTTGACCGGTGGCGAAGAATGAAGAAGGGGAAAAGCGATATAAGAGATCGCCCTCGACTGAGCGAGGGAGATCTCTTGGTGGACCTTCCGAAAACTCCGACCGGACCCGGTCCGGCCGATCCAAGACTGATGGAGCCTCCGGTTTTGAAGATCATACTGATGGGCAACCCCAACGTCGGAAAGAGCGTCGTGTTCTCCAGGCTCACCGGGATCGAGGTGATATCCTCCAACTACCCGGGAACCACCGTCGAGTACACCCTGGGCAAGACCTCCATCCTGGGGGAGAGCGCCGAGGTGATCGACCCCCCCGGGGTCTACTCTCTGGAGCCCTCCTGCAGGGCCGAGGAGGTGACCAGGGAGATCTTCGAGGAGGGGGCGGACGTGGTGGTCAACGTGGTCGACGCCACCAACCTGGAGCGGAACCTGAACCTCACCCTCCAGATCCTGGAGCGGGGCCTCCCCACGGTCGTCGTCCTCAACCTCTGGGACGTGGCCACCCGGACGGGCATCAACATCGACCTCACGGCTCTGGAGGAGGAGCTGGGCGTCCCCGTCTTGCCGGCGGTGGCGGTCAGCGGCCAGGGGATAAGAGAGCTGGTGGAGGCGATACCGAAGGCCCGGGTGCCCACCGGACCGGTCCATTTTGAGTCCGCAGATCAGAGATGGGCCCGGGTCGGCGAGATCGTGGAGAGGTCCCAGCGGGTCGTCCACAAGCATCCCACCATCCTGGAGAAGCTGGAGGAGGCGACGATCAAGCCCCTCTTCGGGGTCCCCTTCGGCCTTCTGGTGCTGTACCTCTCCTTCACCGGGGTGATCAGGCTGGGGGAGTTTCTCATCGACCGCATCCTGGACCCGACCTTCGCCGTCTACGGGGCCTGGGTCAACCACATCGTCGGCCAGCACGCCAGCGGCCTCCTCCGGGACATCCTCATCGGGACGTCGCCAGAGATCGAGACCTCCTTCGGCCTCCTCACCACCGGCCTTTACGTCCCCCTGGGGATGGTGCTGCCCTTCGTCATCCCCTTCTACATCGTCCTGGGAGTTCTGGAGGACGTGGGCTACCTCCCCCGGATCAGCGTCCTAGTGGACGCCCTGATGCATCGGGTGGGCCTTCACGGGGCGGCCGTCGTCCCCTGCATCCTCGGCCTCGGCTGCAACGTCCCCGGGGTTATGGCCACCAGGGTCCTGGAGTCGCCGAAGCAGAGATACCTCGCCGCCACCCTGATGGCAGTCTCGGTCCCCTGCGCCGCCCAGAATGCTATGATCTGGGGCCTTTTGGGCCCCTTCGGCCTCCGCTACATCGCCCTCGTCTACGGGACCCTGGCCCTCGTCTTCGTCACCGCCGGCTTCATCCTCTCCCGGATCATCGGCGGCGAGTCGCCGGAGATCTTCCTGGAGATCCCGCCCTATCGAGTCCCCGACGGCAGAGCCCTCTTCAAGAAGACCTGGATGCGGTCGAAGTACTTTTTGAAGGAGGCGGTCCCCTACGTCCTTCTCGGCGTCTTCCTCATGAACGTCCTCTTCATCACCGGGATAGTCGACGTCGTGGGGAGCCTGGCGGAGCCGGTGGTCACCGGCCTATTCGGCCTTCCCAAGGACGCCGCGGCCACCATGATCGTCGGGTTTCTGAGAAAGGACGTGGCGGTGGGGATGCTGGCTCCTCTGGGAATGACCGCGGGCCAGCTGGTCGTGGCCTCGGTGGTCCTGGCCATGTACTTCCCCTGCGTGGCCACCTTCGTCGTCTTCATGAAGGAGCTGGGGCTGAAGAATACCGCCAGGTCGGCTCTGATCATGCTATCGGCGGCGACGATCGTTGGGACTCTGCTTCACGCCCTCCTGACGGTCTGAAGATAGCGAGATTTGTATTCTTCGATTAAGATCTTGCTGTCTTTCTGTCTCTTGGTCACTACGGGTCTCCTTAGCAGCAATCCGACCCCATCACATAAATCGAAACATTTTTCTTCGGTCATGTTAATCCGATCGCTGGGTAAAGGATAAAAAGACGAAACTAGCGGTCATCTTGGCGGTGCTATGCGCATCTGCGCTGCTGTGTGGATGCTTGGTGGAGAACAATCTTCAGAAGATACTAGCGTGTCTGGCGACTCAGAGGACGAGGTAGCCATATACAGACAAGCGATCTGCCTTCAGAATATATCCTGATAAATCGCAGTGCGTTGTTGGAATACAGCTCTATTGGCAGATACACAAACCAGACCCTGGGAAGGTATTCTTTCTTCTTAGTATGGTGATCGAGAACCGGTGAGGGTTGAGAACGTGACGGCCGCCAGCTATGAAACGTTCGCCGAGGGCTGGCTTCAGGGAAGTGAGGCCTGGGGGAGGCCGGTGAACTTTCTGGTGATGCCCGACGGGGCCCTCCTCGTCTCCGACGAGCGAGCCGGGGCGATCTTGCAGGATCGGCTACGTGGGGTGAAAGCGAGAGGCAGACTCGATCAAGTATATGGCTGCCCTCGAGACAAATCTCTAAGGCGGTTGGCAAGGGATACGCTTCATCGAAACCGATATCCGAAATCCTGAATCACGGCCGTATAGAACCAAAAGTTTTTAAGCTCATGACCTCCCTATATATACAATGGAGGTGTTGAGGTTGTTCGGTTGGCTTTGGTTTCTGATCATAGGCATTGTTGCGGGATGGCTGGCAGGGCATATAACCAGAGGGAAGGGATTCGGCCTCCTCGGGAATATGGTGATGGGCGTGATAGGAGCCTTTGTGGGGGGTTTTCTCTTCGGGTTGGCGGGACTTTCTGCCCACGGCTTCATCGGATCCATCATTGCGGCCACGGTCGGGGCGGTGGTCTTCATCTTCCTGCTGAGATATCTTAAAAAAATCGGCTGATTCTCTTTTTGGGATGAGATCGACATGAACGGGGATAGAGGTGGACCAGAGAGATCCGATCCATCCTCCCTTCCCCGGCCGGGAGGGACAGAGTGACTCTTGCCGGATCAAGATCGCTGAGGAGGGACTGAAAAGAGGATTGAGTATCAAACTTCGCTTTCATCCCGGCTCTCTTCGACCGGAGAGACCACCATCCCCTGACCACAGGATCTCTCCTCCAGCTGAATGGTGACATGCTCTATTCCGAAGAGCTGCTCCAGCTTTCCCTTTATCTCATCTATTATCCTCTCTGCCTGAGAGATGCTCTGGTCATCGACGACCACATGGGCGCTCAGAATGATGGAGGCTGAACAGACTCCCCAGACGTGGAGGTCGTGGACCTGGACGACTCCGGGAACGCCGCAGATGGCTTCGGATACATCCTCCAGCCGGAGATATCTGGGAACGCCTTCCATCATGATGCGGAAGGAGTCTTTGACCAGCCGAAAGGAGCTGACGAAGATCAAGAGGCTGATGAAGATGCTCGCTATGGGGTCGGCCAGAGTCCATCCGGTCCTCCAGATGACCAGGGCGGCCACGATAACTCCGAAGGAGGCGGCGGCATCCCCCATCAGGTGGAGCATCGCCGATCTCAGGTTGAGATCCTCCGGAGCGTGAGCCCCAGCGTGGCTATGGCCGCCCTTGAGCACGAAGGCTGCAACGAGATTCACGGCCATGCCGAAGGAGGCCAGAACTAAGAGGTCCAGTCCCTTCACCGGAGCCGGTTCCAGAAGCCTGGAATAAGCTTCGGCCAGGATTCCCAGCGAGACCAGGCCCAGGGTCAATCCGTTGGCCAGGGACGCCGCGACCTCGAAGCGATGAAATCCGTAGCTGTATCGCTCATCAGCTGGCCGGGTCGATAGGCGGATGGCAAGCCAGCTCAGCCCCAGGGCGGAGATGTCCAGGAATACATGGGCCGCGTCCGAGAGCAGAGCCAGGCTGCCCGTCCACCAGCTGCCGGCCACCTCCACCACCAGGATGGAGCCCGAAAGGAGGATGGCGATGAAGAACCGACGCTCTACTTCCTTTATCTCATGTCTTCTCATCCCTGGCTCTCCTAACTGAGATCTGGCTGGGGCTGGATCTGGATAATATTTTCGATCGAGTGATCAGCGAACGATCGGTTGAGTGATCGGTTGAATGATCAGGTGAACAATCGGTAGGATGCAGGTTGATTAGACCTTTCATGACCAATTGGCCTCATCAGGCCGCAGGACTGGCACGAGATTCCGAGCAGCGATTTTGGGCAGGATCGCCTCTCCGGCCTGTTACTCGGGTATCTCAAACCGAACCCCGATCTTGAATATGCGCTTGGTGGGAAGGAGGAGCTGATCGAGGCCGGTCTCGTCTCTTATCTCCGAGAGGATCTCCTCGATCCTGGCCTCGGACGCCGATATGGTGAACCACATGTTGAACTTGGTATGGTTCGGCCGGAGGTAGTTGTGAGAGATCTCCCGGTATCCGTTCACCACCTCGGCCACCTGGTCGATCCTTTCGTCGGGGACGGGAAGGGCCACCAGGACCCCGGAGCAGCCCAGCCGCCTCATGTCCAGGATCGGCCCGATCCTCCGAATTATCCCCAGATCCCGGAGCCTCTTTGCCCTCCTGATCACCTCGTCCTCGCTCCTCCCCAGGACCTCGCCCAGGGCGAAGAAGGGCCGGGCGGCGAGGGGGAACTCCTCCTGGATGATCTCCAGGAGCCTGCGGTCCAGATCGTCGAGGTCGGGCCTCTCCTGGCTGACCGGCACCTCTTCAATCGGTTCGTTGTCGGTCAGCTCGTTGTCCATAAGCTCGTCCTCAATCGATTCGTATTCGATCGCACCATCCTTGATGGCGACGTCATCCACGGGAAGCGGCTTCACCAGCTCACTCCCTCCCATAGCTGCAGAGAGGGTCGGATTCCAGGTAGTCGCCGGTCCTGGCATAGGCCCTCGCCCTGCACCCGCCGCAGACCGTCCGATGGTCGCACCCGCCGCACCGCCCCAGTAGCTCCCTCTTCCGAAGATCCTGAAAAACGGGGGAGCTCTCCCAGATCTCCGGGAAGCTCTCCATTCTGACGTTCCCCGCCACCACCGGCAGGTAGCCGCAGGGGCAGACGTCTCCGGTCCGAGAGACGAAGACGAAGCCGGTCCCGGCGAGGCAGGCGCTTCCCATCATCCCCTCCCTCTCTGATTCGGTGAGCACCTCCCTCATCACCAGGCCGTACTGAGGAGCGCAGGTGACCTTCACCTCGATCCTCCTCCTCCTGCACTCTCTGGCCACCCAGCGGAGGATCTCGTCCTGCTCCTCCGGCGTCACCAATTCCTCCTCCCTTCCCCGACCCGTAGGAACCAGGAAGAAGAGGTGGAAGGCGACCGCCCCGAGCTCCTCGGCCAGGTCCATGGTGGGACCGACCGCGTCGAGGTTCTCTTTGGTGATGGTCATGTTGATCTGGAAGTCGACCTCGCCCCGGAGGTTCTCGATCCCCCGCCTGGCGAGGTTGAAGGAGCCGGGGCCCCGGGTGAAGTCGTTGGTCTCCGAGTCTGGGCCGTCGAGGCTGATGCTGACCCGGGCGATCCCGGCCCGTTTTATCCTCTCCACCATCCGGGGAGAGAGGAGGGTCCCGTTGGTGGCCAGGGAGACCCGGATGCCCCGGTCCCGGGCGTATTCCGCCAATTCGAAGATGTCCGGGCGGAGGAGGGGCTCTCCGCCGCTGAGGATTATCATCGGCCTCTCGGGCGCCACCTGGTCGATGAAGGCCAGCGCCTCCTCGGTGGAGAGCTCCGCCTGGTCGGGGGAGGCGGAGGCCGAGGCCCGGCAGTACTCGCAGGCGAGGTTACAGGCCGCCGTCACCTCCCAGGCTATGATCAGCATCTAGAGCATTCCCTTCTTGGAGAGGAGCTCCGCGTTGAGGACGCTGGCGCCGGCGGCGCCCCGGACGGTGTTGTGGCCCATGACGATGTAGCGGATCCCCTCCCTGATCCGGCCGACGGAGACGGCCATCCCCTTCCCGGCGTTCCTGTCCAGGCGGGGCTGGGGCCGGTCCGGCTCGTCCCGGACGATGAGGGGCTTCTTGGGCTCGGTGGGCAGGTCGGAGAGGCCGGGGTCGAACTTGAGGAAGGCCTCTCGAACCTCGGCGGGGGTGGGCTTCGAGGCCATCTCCACCCAGAGGGCCTCGGTGTGGCCGTCCATCACCGGGACCCGGTGGCAGCTGGCGCTGACGTCGAAGGGCGCATCGACGATTTTGTCGCCGTCGAAGGTTCCCAGGATCTTCTGGGCCTCCTTCTCCACCTTCTCCTCCTCTCCGGAGATGAAGGGGATGATGTTGCCCAGGATGGCCATGGAGGGGACGCCCTCGTATCCGGCGCCGCTGACCGCCTGCATGGAGGCGATGATCACCCGTTTGATGTCCATGGGCATGAGGGGCTTGAGGGTCAGGGCGAACATGATGGTGGTGCAGTTGGGGTTGGTGACGATGTAGCCGTCCCAGCCCCGCTTCTTCTGCTGGACCTCGATGAGGCCGAGGTGCTCGGGGTTGCACTCGGGGATCATCAGGGGGACGTCCGGCTCGAACCGGTAAGCACTGGCGTTGCTGGCCACGGCAAACCCGGCCCGGGCGAAGTCGGCCTCCACCTTCTTCGCCTCGTCGGCGGGGAGGGCGGAGAAGACGACGTCGGCCTCCACCTCCTTGGGGTCCACGGCCACCACTCCCATCTCGGCGACCTGTGGCGGGAGCTCGTGCTCCAGCCGCCACCGGGCAGCATCGCTGTATTTCTTGCCCGCGCTCCTCTCGGAGGCGGCGAGGCTGGTCAGCTCAAACCAGGGATGGTCCCAAAGCTGCTCGATGAAACGCTGCCCAACCGCACCCGTTGCTCCAAGAACGCCTGCTCTTATTTTGGCCATTGATAATCACCTTGAACGACAGCGGCTTCTTGGTGGCGACTTGATATAAATGCCTTCTCCGAAACGGGATCGCAATCCCGACCATTTGCGGATTTGGGGCCCAAATCCCCGGAAAACAGCACCCATCCGATTCGTCCCGCCGGAAGATTCGCGACCCCTCCTCGAAATTTTGGGCGGGCCGAAGATTGTCGGCTCAGAGCTTCAGCAGGAGGTGACCGGCGAGTAATCGGCGGGGAGCTTGAAGTCGATCTTCATCGCCTCCCGGGCCCGAGCCTCGCCGCCGCCCGCCAGATCAGCAGGAGCCCCGGCGGCGATGTACATCTTCAAATCCCTCCAGGCCGCCTCCACGTCCCGGGGGAGCTTGATGCACTTGGGGAGCTGGTGGCGGCCCGACCCGGCGGCGGCCATGCACCCTCCGCCCGTCCCCTTTCGGCGAGCGCACCGGAGGCGGCAGAAGGCTGCCGTCTTCAGGAGCACCTTCTCTACGCTGATCCTGTAGGGCGGATCGGCCACCGATCGGGCGTAGACCGCGGCGGCCATGGCGAAGAAGGAGAGGTTCTCTATGGTCGAGGGGGACCAGACCCTGGAGAGCCGCCTCATCGCCCGTGGATCGATCTCCTCCTTCGCCAGCTCCACCAGCGCCCGGTATCCCCGGGCGGTGGGCATGAGGAGCATCT
>DAINAQ010000033.1:0-9703 GCA_036733325.1 Methanothrix sp. | reverse complement strand
TCGCCCTCCTCCTCTTCGGACCGAGGGCGGCGGTCCCGGCGGCGGTCTGCATCCTCACCGAGACCGGCTTTTACATCCTCCTCTCGGCCCTGGCCGGGCGGCGGAGAAGAGGGGCCGGCTCCTCCCCCTCCATCTCCACTTACTCCCCCGCCCCTTCCTCCTCCGACCATCACCCCTCCGCCCCTTCAACATCGAAGAAAAATAGCATATAGTATCCGCCATCAATAATCGCTGAACAGGTGAAATCGGCTCTGAGGCGGTGGAGATGGTGACGGATCGGAGAGAGGGAGAGAAAGAGGAGGTGGAGGAGAAGGCCTGCCCCTTCGTGGCGCGGTCCTGCCTGCAGGCGGGGTGCATGGCCTGGGACGAGCCCGGCGGCGGGTGCAGATTGATCGTGTCCGAAAAAGCCGCGAGCACCTTCGACGAGAGGCTGCGGCAGGCGGCGCCGCTCTTGTACGGCTCGCTTCTGGACCTGGTGCGGGTGATGGAGGAGCGGGCGCGGGAGTGCGATGCCTGCGCCGACCTCTGGGACTACGCCCAGGAGGTGAGGAGGAGCTTTCTCGACGAGCTGATCGAGGCCCAGCTGAGGGTGGGGTGAAGGGCGTAGAGATAAGACGGTTGGGTTTTAAGTCTGGTCGGTGAAAGATATTTCTTCCGAGAGATTAAGCTGAAAAAAGAAAAGGTGGCCGGAGGTCGAATTGACGACATCGTCAAAGAGGAAACCGCGATCGCAATCTCAAAGGAGGGTGAAGACCGCAGAGGAGATCGCCCGAATTCTGAGGTCTCACATGCCGGAGCTATCCACTCAATACAAGGTCAAATCCCTCGGGATCTTCGGCTCCTATATCCGAGGCGAGGCCGACGAGGATAGCGACATCGACCTTCTGGTGGATCTGGAGGAGGGCGAGGTGCCGCTGAGCCTGCTGGAGTTCATCGCCCTCGAAAACCGTCTGAGCGATCTCTTGGGGGCTAAGGTGGACCTGGTGGAAAGAAGCGCCCTCAAGCCCGCCATAGGCCGCCGCATCCTGGAGGAGGTTGAGACGGTATGAGGAAAGGGAAACGCGAGTTGCTCGACTACCTCCAGGACATCCTCGACGCGATCGAGAGCGCAGAGAGCTTTGTGGCGGATATGGATTACGACACCTTCGAAGCGGATGAAAAGACCAACTTTGCAGCGGTCAGGGCGCTGGAGATCGTAGGTGAAGCCTCCAAGAAAATCCCTCCCGATATTCGCCGAGAGTATCCCGATGTTCCATGGAGAGAGATGGCCGGGATGCGAGATAAGCTGAGCCATGATTACTTCGGAGTAAACCTGCAGAGGGTATTTGAGACCGTTCGCCGGGATCTCCCACCCCTGCGTGCCTCCATTGAAAAAATCGTCGAAAAACTCAAAGCTGCCGAAGGTGATCGGAAGAGCTGAACTTGCTTTTTCCAACAATAGCAGATAGGATCTGCCAGTATAACCATCTCTGAACAGGTGAAATCGGCTTGGGAAATCGGCTCGGAGGCGGTGGAGATGGTGACGGATCGGAGAGAGGGAGAGAAAGACGAGGCGGAGGCAAAAGCCTGCCCCTTCGTGGCGCGGTCCTGCCTGCTGGCGGGGTGCATGGCCTGGGACGACCCCGGCGGCGGGTGCAGGCTGATCCCTTCGACAAAAGAGGCCGCGGGCACCTTCGACGCGAGGCTGCGGCAGGCGGCGCCGCTCCTGTACGGCTCGCTTCTGGACCTGGTGCGGGTGATGGAGGAGCGGGCGCGGGAGTGCGATGCCTGCGCCGACCTCTGGGACTACGCCCAGGAGGTGAGGAGGAGCTTTCTCGACGAGCTGATCGAGGCTCAGCTGAATGTGGGGTGAAGACTGACGGCTTTACCTTCAGATAGGAAAACATAGCTGCTTAAGTAAAGTGATAAAACTGATCTGATCCATAACCGAAACCTTTTTTGCGTTTCGTAAGGATACCAATCTAAGACTATGAAAGAATTAAAAAACATAGACTCCATAATAGCTCGCATCTCTGACGAATCTCTCAAAACCAGTCTATCCAATATCAAGAAAATTGCACAAGAGATCTGGTTCCATCCTCCTATTATAAAAGATTTCACAAATCATGGAATAGAACATAGTGATCGTGTGGCTGGCTATATTATTAGTTTAATAGATTTATGTAAAGGGAAGAATTTATCTAACAAAGAACTTTATTTGCTGGCAGCAGGCGCTTGTCTGCATGACATAGGTATGCAATGCGATGTATGTAATTATCCTCTCGTCGTGGAAAAAGCAAAGTCACTCGGAGCAAAATTTGAGGGCAACTTAAAAGCCGAAATATCTAGTGAATTTTCAAGGGATGAGCAAGATGAAATCAGAAGGAATCATCATTATTTAAGTGCGGCTTGGATTCATTTCGCTTCTAGTAACAAAGAAGAATGCCCAATTGATATAGCTATTAAGTCTGTTCCCCCAGATCTCAAAAGAGATCTCATAGATGTTTGTATGTATCATAGCAAATTACCTATAGATGAATGTGATGAGCGTGGCTATTTGGATAAAACGATTCGCAAACGTTTGATTGCAGCAGTTTTACGATTTGGTGATGAGTTAGATATTGCTTGGAATCGTGTATCTGATGATGCCTATTCTGCTTTTAGATTTCACCCAGGTAACGAGTTGCATATGTGGATGCATGAGCACACACATATTTCCATTGTTGATAATAGCATCGAAATTAAAATAGCCATAAATCCGAGAGATAAGGGTGTTTACGGCCAAGTAATCGAAACGTTATATATTGAAAAATTTATAGAAAAGAATCAACCAGTAATAAATGAAGTGATAAGAAATAATATCACAATATTCATCAGTCAAAATTCTGGGGTAGTAGATGATGACCTATCAGATCTAATGCCTTCAAAACTATCTCAATTAGTATTTGAGCAATGTTTGGCAGACTTAAAATCTATAAAAATACTAAATTATAATGAGCGAATCTCTGGTAAATTGTATTCGCTGAAGATTATTCAAAATAAATATGGAAATTATTTTATTCTAAAATTGGAGAACAACAAAAAACTCTATGTTCCAGATGAAGAAAGCACAAAGGTTCTTTCGCGTGGGATAGAATATGGAACATATTCGATCTTGCGTACAAAAAGTGGATATAAAGTAGATATAGGCCCAAGATTTATGGATATTGGGGAGGTAATAGCAGGATCTGTCTGGGATGTTTCTCAATTTGATCACGAAAATCAAAGAGTGTTTTTAGGAATAGAAGAAATTATCTTGCCTAACGAAGTAGGTAATCAGGTTGTTAGAATGGCGTTTTCAAGGCGACAACCAAAAATGATTTCGATAATACGCACAGGTTCAAATTATAATATAAAATATATTAATGATTGGCCATGTTTATGCTAATGACTTCGACAACCTTCTTACAGCCGGCTTCGTAAGTCTCACAAATCAAAGGAGTCCCACGACATGATTTCACGACGAGCAGAGGAGATAACCCCTTTTTGGTGATGGACGTTTTGGAGTGCGCCCGGGCGATGGAGAGCCAGGGGATAGACGTCGTCCACCTGGAGGTGGGCGAGCCCGACTTCGACCTCCTGGACCCGGTTTTCTGAGGACGGTCAGTCGGTCCCGCTCAGGCGGGGAGTGAGCCTCAGGACGAGGAGCTCCTCGAAGAAGTGCTTCTCCCTCGCCACCACCTCGACGGCCAATCCCTCCTCTTCGGCCTTCTCCCGGACCTTCGCGGGATCGCTGAGGCTGGAGACGAGAAGGAGGGCCCGCCCTCGCCGGGGCTCCAGGTGATCTTTCAGCCCCTCCAGGAACCTGTCGATGGTCTCCCTCCCCGTCTTCCCCCCGTCGAAGGCGAAGTTGAGCCAGCCCTTCAGAACCTCGTCCTCCTCGGTGGGGAGGTAAGGCGGGTTGAAGATGACCAGGTCTAACCTCGCCCTCTCCCCCGCCCCGATCCCTTTGAAGAGGTCGGCCCGGACCGCCTCGATCCCCGGCCGTCCCCTGAGGCTCCTCAGGGCGAAGGGGTTGAGGTCGGTGGCGATGACCCTCCGGGCCCTCGGGGCGAGGCTTCTGGATATGACCCCGCGGCCGCACCCCACCTCCAGGACCAGGTCCTGGGGGTCCACCTCCTCCAGGGCGGCGGCGAGGAGGAGATAGGTGTCCTCGGCGGGCTCGTACACCTGGTCCAGCCCGTCATCCTGATCATCGTCTTCGGCGGCCGGATATATCCCGCCGCGGGCACGGTCCGGCGGAATAGTCTTGCGGCGCTCTCTTTCCGTCATGTGGCGCCCCCGGCGCTCCCGGTGCCCTCGGTCTTCCCCAGCCAGAGGTCCATCCCCGATCCCTCAGACTCGGTCCATCCGGTCATCGCCCATCCGCCGTCCTCCGTGGAGACGATGGACCTCCCCAGGTCACGGCCCCATCCCCCGAAGGTCTCCTCCCACGCCTCTTCCCCGTCCTCACCCACCTTGACCAGCCATATATTCTGATCTGTGCTCCGGTTGGAATATCCCAGGATCACATAGCCGCCGTCGGAGGTGGTCCGGGCCGACCATCCCCCCTCCTCGCCGATGCTTCCTATCGTCTCTTCCCAGATCTTCTCGCCCTCAAGATCGGTCTTGACCAAGAGGAGGTCTCGATTCGCCGAGCCTGCGGGATCGGATACCCCGACCAGGAGGTAGCCGTCCCCCGCATCCAGGACCTGGTTTCCCCTCTCGTCCCCCTCTCCCCCGAAGGTCTTCTCCCAGATCCGGTTTCCGTCGGGGTCCACCCTGGCCAGCCACAGATCCTTCCCCCCGGCTCCGTAGGACTCGGTGGTCCCGGCGACCACGTACCCGTCTTCCGACTCCAGGATGGAGGCGAGACCGTCGTTCTTGGACCCGCCGATGGCGAGGTTCCACTCCTCGTTCCCGTCGGAGTCGGTCTTCAATATCCAGCCGTCCGATCCCCCGGAGCCGAAGGAGCAGGTGAGGCCGACGATCACAAATCCGTCTTCGGTCTCCACCATGGATACGCCCCAGTCGTCGGCGGCCCCGCCGAAGGACCTCCTCCACCTCTCGTAGCCGTCGGAGTAGGTCCTGACCAGGAAGAGATCTTTTCCGCCAGCGACCGGAGACCCGGCCCCGGCCTCGGCCACCCCCGCCACGACGTAGCCGGACTCGGTCTCCAGGACCGTCCATCCCTCCTCATCGCCCGGCCCTCCGAAGGTCCTCTCCCATTCCAGCTCTCCCTCGGGATCGGTCTTGATCAGCCAGAGGTCTCTTCCTCCCGCCCCCCTGGAGGCGGTGTAACCGGCAACGATGAGCCCCGAGTCCCCCGTCTTCCGAAGGGTGAGCCCCCCGTCGTCGGCCGCTCCCCCCAGGACTCTCTCCCACTCCAGGTCCGGGGCCTGGCCCAGGCCGGGGTGGAGGAGGAGGGCGACTAATAGAATAGCCCGGACCACCAACCCCCCTCCGGCAGGACCATTTGTCGCGCCGGTCCGATCACCCTCCGGATTGGAATACATAATTTATACAAATCAATTTAAATTAAATGTCGGCAGTCTAGAGGTAGCGATCCAGGGCCACGAATATGATCAGGATCAGTGCCAGCAGCCCCCATAAGATCGATCCGTCACCCGGCCCGCCTTCCTCCTGGAAGGTTCCGGCCTTGCCGGCGCCGACTTCTCTCTCCTCACCTGATCCCCCGTCGCCCGCTTCCCCATGATCCGGTTTCCCCTCCTCTCCCGCCCCAGTCTGCAGACCAGCCGGGGCAGAGGACCCCCCTTCTTCCGGCGACGCTCCCGCATCCACCAGGTCGGCGGTCGAGTTCGAGGTCGAGTTTGAGTTCGAATTGGAGGTCGAGTTCGGATCTTCATCGCCCTGGACGGTTATCCTCAGCCGCGATGACTCCAGGGTGCAGGAGGTCCCGTCGTCGTCCTGGTAGCAGATGACGGTGGCCGGGATCTCAAACCTACCCGGCTCGGGCCAGGTTATGGCGTAGGCCAGAGCCGCCGATTCGCCGGGGAGGAGGAGGCTGAAGAGCTCGGTCTCCCCGGAGGCCAGGCTGGCCCCGGCCGGGACCGTCTCCTTCATCGAGATCTTGGTCCTCCGGTTGCCCACGTTCGTCGCCGTCAGGGTCACCGCGACCGATTCGTCCGGCCAGACCCTGGTGGAGGAGGCCTTCTTCTCGACCTCCACCAGAGGGCCGATGACGTCAATGACCGGGCTTGCCGATCCGACCCTGAAGGCCATTCCGTCGATGGAGTAGGCGGCCTCGGCCGGCGGGAGGATCTGACCATCACCGGGCTTCTTCGCGGTGACGGTGTAGCTGGCGGTCTCTGTCCCTCCAGGGGGGACGGTCATATTCCACAGTAGGTTGGAGTCCGCCTGAAAATTTCTCCCCGGCGAGTCGGAGAGCTCCACCTCAAGGGAGCGGTTGCCGACGTTTCTGAGGGTGAGGTGGACGTAGCTTTTCTCGCCGAAGTTCATCTCCTCATCTGCGTACTTGTAGACCCTGAGGGGGCCGAAGACCTCGAAGCTGGTCAACCCAACAGACTGGTGGAGATCGCCCTCGGAGTCGAGGTAGCGGGCCACGGCCACGACCTGGACCGTCTGGGGCCCCGGAAACGAGGGAACGACGAAGCTCAGCTCCAGGGGGTCGGTCTCCCCGGTTTCCGGGTCCTCGTCCCAGACCTGGCCGGGGGCGAGGCTCGATCTCGAATAGCTCGAAAAGACCAGGGGGGGGTCGGAGGTCAGCTCCAGCTTCAGATCCTCGGCCTCCGCCATCCCGGCGTTCTCGACCTCGATCTCCAGTTTTCCCCGGTCTCCACCCTCGTAGGAGTCCTCCTCGGAGATGACCCGGATCACCAGCTCGGGAACCGCGCGGACCATGAGGAGGACCTCGGCCCGGGGCTCGACCGACCCGCCCGCCAGACGGTCGATCATCCTCACCTCCTCGACCACCACCATCACCTCATCGTCCAGGGAGAAGGAGTCGCCCGACTTCAGAGCCCTGGTGGCGATGAGCCGGCCCTCTTTCCTGAGGTTCAGCATCACCATCCGCGGCGTCCTGTCCTCGGGGGTGAAGTCCGCCGCCTCCAGGGAGTACTCGCCCATCTGAAGGGTCTCCCCCCATCGAAGCTCCCCATCGGTGCGGTCCCCCCAATCCACCGCCGACCCCATCATCGAGGTCAAGAACAGGCAGGCCAGAAGTGCTCTCATCCATCTCAACGCCTGAAGAAGATGACGTAAATGGCCAGGATCGCTCCGATCGTCGATATGTACAGGGCGGCACCACCGGCATCGGGACTTTCGTCACCATCTCCGTCGCTGGATCTCTGGTCGATTTGCTCCCGAGATCGGGCCGCGTCTTCTCCGGTCGGCTCTTTCCCGTCGGCGGCGACGCCGACCTCGCCTCCTCTCGAGGAGGCCTTCTTCGGATCGATCTTGTCGCTGTCGATCCCCTCTGGATCGATCCCCTTATCCATCTCCTCCTTGTCCATCTCCTCGGTATCCAATGCGCCATCGGCCTCCTCCCTCCCCGAGGAGGATGCCGGAGCGGTGGTCGAGGAGGATCCTTCGTCACCTCCAGTCGTCCTCGACGATCTCGTCTCGGCGGCCGTCTCCTCATCGCTCTCAAAGCTCATTCCCACCGGGGCATAGAAGGTCACGGCATCCTTTCCGTCCACCCGGATCGTCTTCCTCTTCTCGTACTCGACGTTCGTCACCGGGTCCTGCCATCTCACCGCCAGCTCGTGGGTGCCCTCTTCGATGTCGAACTTGCCGAACTCCGTGGTGCTCTTCTTCTTGGCGGTCTTCAGCTTCTCGTACTCGCCGTCTATGTACAGGTAGGCTTCCAGATCCTCCTGGTTATCGTTCCTCAGCATTACGTCGATCTCGTGCTCCAGCGGCTCCTTGTTCTGGGTGGCGTAGAGGGTGATCGCCGTCTGCTCCTCCACCGTCGCCGTCAGCTTCTCGAGGTGGGTCTTCTTGGTGTCATCGTCCCACCAGGTGATCTCGAACTCGTGGGACCCGGTCGCAAGCTGGTAGTCTCCGAACTTCTCCTCCTTGTCCTTGGAGACCTCCTCGGTGGCCACGAGCTCCGAGTCTATGAAGAGTGATATGCTCAGGGTGTCGTCGTCGTTGTTGATGACGTAGACCACGGCCACCGCTGTCGCCGGCTCTCCACCGTCCTCTCCGCCCTCGTCGGATCCTCCGACGTCTGCCGAATCTCCTCTGTCCTCTCCGTCCTCGTCGGATCCGCCGGCCCCGGCCGCATCCTCCGGATCGGTCTTCTCCGAGGCGTCCATTCCGGAGCTTCCGGCCTCAGCGATGGAATCCGACGCGCCGGCCGCTTCCAGGGCCCCACCATCTTCGGCTCCCGACCCTCCAGATGGGGCTGGGGTGCCGGCGGCGTCCTCCAACCTATCCGGCCCGGTCGTCTCTGATACCTCCACGATCTCGCCGTATTCGTTCGTCTCCAGGGCCCCCCAGGCCAGAGTGGCGGATAGAAGCAGGATGAGCAGAGCTAACGGGAGGGGGACTTTATCTGTTCGGGTCCCGATGGGAGAAGACTTTGGGCTCATATCGAACGTCCCACGTTGGACTCCATCATTTATGAATTATACGTCTAATCGTGGAATCTCCTGTCGGGCCTGGTCTGGGAAGAATCCGCCCTCAAGCTTTCAAGATGCCGAAATCTTAAATATATTCCACCCCAACTTCCGACCAGAATCGGCGTTGCTTAAAGGATAATGATGACGGATAAAGACGGAGTAGGTCGGCGGGCGATTGCCCTCCTGGTGATGGCGGCGGTCCTCATCAGCTCGGGCTCTGGGGCTCTCGGGGACGAGAGCTCCGAAGCTGCGGGGCTGGTCCTGGATATATATGTGGACGACGCGGGCAAGGCTCTGGTGACCGGGTACGCCAAGAGCATCGCAGGCCTTCCCTTTCTCAACGCCTCCGAGTATCAGTACGACCAGGACGCCCAGCAGCTTTACGCGGTGACCAACTCCCTCACCATGAAGAATGGAGACGACTGGGAGATAATCCTCCCCGCTGTTGGGGTCTACGCCGAGTACCACGTCACCTTCTACCTGACCGAGAACGTCCAGCTCAGCAACATCACCGGGACCGAAGGGCTCGATTACCTGGTCTCCTCATCCAGCGAATCCTTCGTGGTGGAGTTTCACGGCTACGATGTCGCCGACCCCTCCGCCTCCATCCGCTACCGCCAGTCCGCGGTCAATGCGGGGGACGATCCTGAGGCTGCAATCCTTCAGCCTCTCCAGCCGCAGGAGAGTCTTCCCCTGCCCCTGATTCTGGCGGCGGGAGTCATCATCGCCGTCCTGATCTTCTCCGCTTTCAAATTCAGAAAGCAGGAGAGTCCGGGGTCGCCTCCCCCGGAGACGACAGCCGCATCCGAGGGGGCGAGGACGACCTCAGAATACCGAGAGGCGGACGGAGGGGAGGTCCTGGTGGAACAGTCCGATCTCTCCGGCGCCGCCCCTGGCGCCTCAGACTCCCCGACCGCACCGGCCGCACCTTCGGCCGAGGTTCCGGCTCCCCGCGTGCCCGAAGAAGAGGCGGCCGGCGAGGTTTCGATCTCCGGGGAGATGGCGGCGGTGATGGAGACCCTGACCGAGAGGGAGAGGTCGGTCCTGGAGGCTCTGATAAAGCACCAGGGGAAGATGACCCAGGCCGATATCAGGTACGA
>DAINAQ010000032.1:0-9935 GCA_036733325.1 Methanothrix sp. | reverse complement strand
GTCCTCATCTGGACCGACCTCGACGAGAGGACCTTGATCGACGTCAGCTTCTACAGAGATTATGCGCCCCGATCCTTCAGGCTCTTCCTCCTCCTCCTCGCCTTCCTGGCGGGAGTTCTGGCCCTCGAGTACCGCTCCAGCATAAGAAGGATCAGATCCTTCAGGGAAGAGGCCGAAGAGGATCAGCTCGAAGAGGAGAAGGATGTAGAGGTTCGGAAGTAGAGGATCGAGACGTAGAGGATCGAGACGTAGAGGATCGAGACGTAGAGGATCGAGACGTAAGGGACCAGACCGAAGAGGGTCGGTCGCAGAGGATCAGGCGAAGAAGGCGGATCCGACCCCCCCAGGTCTCGGATCCAATCAGATCATATCTAAGTACCGGCGGCCCCATCACCGTATCCATGGAGCCGAAAGAGATCGAACGGGGGATATCCGTGGTGGGGGGGCCGGGGATATCTCACCCCGCCGATTGCTGCGTCTATCTGGTGGACGCGAAAGATGAGCTGGTCATGATCGACGCCGGCGCCGGGCCGGGAGCCGAGGCGATTTTGAAAAACGTCCGGGCCCTGGGTTTCGATCCGGCCCTGATCGGCCACCTGGTGGCCACCCACTGCCACATCGACCACGTCGGGGGCATATCCCGGATCAAGGAGGAGACCGGCGCTCTTGTCATCGCCCACGAGGCCGATCGGGAAGGAATAGAGCTCGGGGATCGGAGGCTCACCGCCGCCGACCTCTACGGCCTGGAGTACTGGCCCGCCAAGATCGACGTGGTCCTGGAAGGGGATGAAAAGACCATCAGGCTTGGGGACCTGGATTTCCGGTTCATCGCCATTCCAGGCCACACCCCCGGCAGCATCGCCGTGGCCATCGATCTCGAGGGGAGGAGGGCGCTCTTCGGCCAGGACGTCCACGGCCCCTTCAGCGACTCCTGGGGCTCCGACATAAACATGTGGAGAAGGTCGATGGAGAAGCTCCTGGACCTGGAGGCCGAGATCCTCTGCGAGGGGCACGCCGGGATCTTCCGGGGCAAAGAGGTCCGAAGCTACATCGAGTCCCAGCTGCGGAGGTATCGCCACTTCTAGAAGTCGGCCCTGAAGGTGGCCAACTCGCCCTCGTCCACGGAGATCTCGACGTCGAGGAACCTGGTGGCGGTCCAGATGTTCGTCGAGGCGTGCCTGGTCACCTCGGGGGCGGTGTATGACCCCCCCGCCAGGGCCAGGTAGGGGACGAGCTGGTCGGCGAGGTGGCGGTCGACGGCGGCCTTCGACCTCAGCTCCGCCACCAGATCCTCGGCAGCCGCTCTGCCCACCTTCTCCGCCAAAAGCCCCCGCTCTCCAAGAGCGCTCGCCCCTTTCCGACCCGACCAGATGGTGATGCCGCTACCGGTGGAGGGGAGGGCTGAGGTTTCGCACTCGATCCTCGCAGCGATGCCGGCTTGATCAAGGACATCGATCGCGGCCTCCGACTGCCTCCGGGCGACATGCTCGGGGAGGTTTGAGGAGTGTGACCTGCCTTCTGCCCCCTCAATCGGGAAGGCTGAAAGTTCGGCTCTTTTGAGGTTCGAGGGAAAAATGACCAGGGTGACCATCCCCCCTCCCCGGGGGTAGTAGCCGCGCCGCTCGCATTTCAGCTGGGATCTAACCCCGAACTCGGCGAAGGCGGGTAGAGCCACCATCGAGAGATAATCGATCGTCGGAGACCATTTGACGTCGGTTCCGCCCCGGACGGTCAGAGTCGAGGGACCGTCGGCAAAGACGAGGGCCGGAAGGAGGCACTGGATCAGAAGGGTGATGCTTCCTGCGGTTCCTATATCGATCTCAAACTTTCCGCCCTTCACCTCTCCCGGCCGGAAGGTCATCTTTACCGACCCCGGCCTGACTCCCTCGGTTCGTGCCTCAGAGATCGTGGCCAGAGCCGATATCGCCGATACGTGCTGGGGCGAGAGGCCCGGGTTTGGTCGATTCTCCCGGATCCTGGTTATCCGGACCGATTCACCGGTGACCGCGGATAGGGCTGCCGCCGTCCTCACGATCTGGCCCCCGCCCTCGCCGAAGGAGCCGTCTACTTCGATCATCCCACCGCGGCTTGGAACCCCTCTTCAAACTCCTCGCACATCCCGGCTATCCTGGACGCCACCTCGCTCAAAATGATCACCGGATCGACGTCTTTCGTCTTCAGCCGGAAGATGGGGTTTGTCATCATGGGGAACTTGGCGTCGTAGGTGGCCAGAAGGACCCGATCGTCCTCCAAAAGCTCCGTCCGGATCAGGTTGAGGAGGGTGTGGGTCTCGCCTTCGAACTCCAGGTGGAGCTCTTCCTCGGTCTTCTTCAGGATCTTGACGTTCATCTGATCATCCCCGTTCCAAAATCAGAGCTGAGCTTGCGGGTCTCCACCTGCTCGCATTCGGGGCAGACCAGCCTTTTTCCATCGAGTTTCAGGGGAGTGCCGCACCTTCCGCAGTAAGCTTTGACCACCCCCAGATCCTCGTCGACGATGGACAGGCCGATGGTGGGGGTATCGTCGATGATCTTGGCCTTGACGATGTCCCGCAGCCCCAGAGCCTGGCGAATGTCCTTGACGTAGGAGCTCCTGACCCTGGATATGTGGATCAGAGCCTCGGTGTTGAATATCGGCCTCGACTCGCATCCTCTCTTGAAGGCCAGCCGGAGGATGGCGAGGCTGTCTTTGAGGTCTGTGATCTGGCCCACCACCACGTCCCCGTTCACGAGCTTCACCGGGGCGTTGGTCCGAGGAAGGACCTTTGCCGACCTCTCCTCAGAGTCGACCTCCGGAATCCCCGCGGTGGTGGCGAGGAGGTGCTCTCCTTTGACCCGGGTGCCTTCGCCGGGGAGAAACTCCTCGACAGTCCCGACGACCTCCCCGGGGATGACGAATTTGGATTGCATCTTTTAGTTCACCTGCAAATTATCCTGTATAGCTCGACTTCTATCATCTTGACATCTCTCGTATGGAACTCAAAGGACCGTTTCAGGGGAAAGGCAACCTTCTGGACCTCTTCGACCTTACAGGGTTCTACGAACCGTCTAATGAACCCTTCGCTGCCCGCGTTGTGGATGGAGTAGACGACCCTCCCTATCTCCACCGCCTTTCGCAGGAAGGCCCGGTCACCACGACTCCCCTTCTGGGCTCCAAAGGGCGGGTTCATCACCACCGTATCCACACCCCTGAGGGCGATCGAGGCCACGTCCCCCCGGATGAGCTGGACCTCCACCCCCAGGCTGAGGGCGTTCTCTCTTGCGATCTTGAGGGGCTCCGGATCCAGCTCGACCCCGATGGATCGTGCTCCCAGAAGGGCGGCACCTATGGCCAGTATCCCCGTCCCGCATCCCAGGTCGCAGACAGTCCCCTCCAGGTCCCCCCGGAGGAGGGCCGAATAGAGGAGCTGTGACGCGATCGGCGCGGGGGTCTTGTACTGCTCGAGGCGAGGGTCGGGAGCGGCGAACCCCTCCAGCCGTTCCAGGATCATGTCCAGCTTTCGTTTCTTCATGGTCGTGGAGAAAGATGTGGTTATGGATAGAGGAGCGGCGAGGGATGCCGAGACCCCAAAAGGGCCGGTTTCAACGTCCAGTTCAGCCCCCCTCTGAGCCGAACCTATATGAAGTAGTGGGTCAGGTCGGTGAGGAGAAAGAGGAAGACCAGGGCCATAAAGAGCCGCAAGCCCCTCCAGGCAAAAGATCTGAGGAGGGGGCCATAGGCCGTCCTCTGAAGTCGAGGCGTCCTGAACTCAGCCCTCCCTGGACCGATCGCCGCCAGGTCCGACCCTATGACCGAGGCGAACCTTTTGACCGATCGGAGATGACTGCTCCGGATAGCCCCCAGCGCCGCCAGATCATCGCAGGCCCTACCTGCCTTGAGATCTCCTGCAACGGAAGACGGAGCTCCAGCCGGAACTCCGACCGGGGCTCCGGCAGAAGCGCCGGCTGAAGAGTCGAGGGCCGGGGCGGGCTCCGTCTCAAAATCAGCATCGCTTCGACCTGGAGGGCTCGTCGAAGGTCTTGATTCGGCTTCGTCTCCAGGTCCCCTCTTCAGCCCCGATTTGATTTCTCCAGCCCCCTCGGATCCTCCTTCCGATCTTTTCTCAGATCGCCAATCGCCTTCCGCTTTGGATGCGGTTTCAACCTCGACTGATTTGCCGGGGACCTTCGGCCTGGTGCGGCCGAATCCGAAGAGTCCCTCCAGCCCTCCGGATCCGGAGAACTCCCCGACTGATGCGCCACCCCTCGTGGACAGGACGTCTTCGACGGGACGGATCAGCAGAGGTCTGACCCCGGCCCGGCGCTCTTCCTCCTCTACGATGCGATCCACGGCATCGGCTTCGGGGTCGTTTGAGGCGACCTTTCCCCTCCTCCTCTCTGCCGATAGAGACGACCGGGACTTCTTTCCCAGGGGGCTCTCTTCGATGAGGTTCATGGACTCGTTCCAGGTCCTCACCACCTCCAGATCCGCCGCCTCAGTCAGGGCGGCCCGGGTGAGAACCCTGCCCAGGAGGAGGAGGACCCTCTGGTAGGTCTCCAGAATGAGGCCGCTTCCCCCCTTTCCGCTCCTGGAGAGCTCCTCCAGATCTCCGGTGATAAGTCGCGCCTCTCTGATCTGGAAGGGGCTGATCATCCCCAGGTCGGGAGCAGCCAGCTCGAAGGCGCTTTCGGCCCTCCTGAGATATGCAGCCGTCTCGGAGAGGTCTGGCGGCGGATCGCCCTTCAGCATCGCCGTCATAAACCTGGCCAGGGTCTTGAAGGCGGGGAGGAGCTGTCCACAGGCCTCTTTACAGCCCCGGCCCATGGGCCCCAGCTGGAGGATGGCCTGGTTGAAGTGCTCGGCGGCATCGGCCACGACGTCGATGAGCTTCCAGGGCTCATCTTTGGCCAGGGTGAGCCTCCAGGTCTCCTTCATCCCCATCATGCTCCGGCGCAGGGCCTCGACGGAGGGGTTCTCGGTCTCGTCCTCGGCCTTGGAGAGGGCGGCGTTGATGGCGGATATCCCCTCTTCAGCCAGCTTCACCGCCCTCTCCGGATCGGTCTCCAGCTCCAGGATCACCAAGGCGGAGGCGAACCTGGCCATCCCGGCGTCCAACTCCAGCTCAGACTGACCCAGGCCGGGGGTTGCCGCCAGCTCTGCATAGCAGTCTGCGGCCGCGGCATAATTTGTGGAGGCTCCTATGAATAGCTCCTCTGCACCCCGGTCCAGAGCATCTCCCCCAATGTGGTGGAGGGCCTGCTGGTGGAGCTCCTTTGCCTGGATCGACCGGACGGCGGAAAGCCAGGAGACGGCGTTGGCCCGGACCGGCTGCATGCTCTTATTGATCAGGTCGAGGCTCGTCTCCAGATGGTCGGCAGCCAGGTCGTAGTCGCCCTGGTCCAGGTGAAGCCTTCCCAGGTTGGAGAGGACCACCCCGGCATTGTGGTGCTGGCCGATCTCCTCGAAGATCTCCATGCTCCTGTTGTAGTAGCCGATGGCGGCCTCCGCCGCCTTGATCTCGGCGTTGACCCGCCCCATCCGGTTGAGGATCCAGGCCACCTGCCTCTGATCCCCCAGCCCCTCAAAGTCCGCGAGGCTCTTCTCGTAGTTCTGGAGGGCCAGGTCGAACTCCCCCATCTCGGCGTAAATCCTGCCCAGGCTACCGGTCATCTGGGCGACGCCGAACTCGTCCTCCAGGCTCCTGAAGATCTCCAGGCTCTTTCTGCAGCTCTCCAGGGCCTCTTCGTAGCTCTGACCGCTCCGATATGCGGATCCCATGTTCCCCAGGACCTGGGCGAGGCTGCCCACGTCTCCCAGGGCGGAGAAGCCCTCCATCGCCAGCTGGTAGTAGTGGAGGGCGCGGCCCAGGTACCCCTGCCGGGCGTGGACCTGGCCCAGGTTGTTATAGAGGACGCTCTTGATGTGCTGATCCGCGGTCTGGGAGAGGGCCTTGTTGTAGCACCGAGCGGCGATCCCCAGATGTCCCGCCAGCCTGCAGATGTCGCCGAGCCTCTTGATGTCGTAGAGGTCGGAGAGGCAGTTCAAGAGCCTGATACAGATCTTCTCGTCGATCTCGCCCTCTTCGAAGCTCTCAAGGAGGGCAGCCACCAGGTTTGCACAATCTCCGCTGATCGATTTTGGATCTATAGCCCGGGAAAAACCTCCCCGCATGTAGGACTCGAATATCTCCTGGAGGACGACCAGCTGATCCATCGGGTATGAATCGACTTTTATCTTTAAGTAGTTTCTGTGGGAATAATATATCGAGGATATTTTGATCAGGTTCAGTTGAGGCGGTTTGTTCCGGCATGGACCGGATCGGATTTTGGAGGACAGTATGGAGGGGTTATCATAGTATCCGATAAATCCTCGGCGAAGGCGGAGAAGCGATATTTATTTAATGTCTCAAATCCTTGGACAGGTTTGATGTAGCGCTGAGAAGGCGCTGGATATGAGGCTTGTCCGGGTCCTCCACGGCCGAATGAAGGGCCGATATTGGTGGATTTGTCGGGAGCGGCTGTAGTTTTGGTTTTAAGGATGGGAGGACGGGATGGTGATTCAAGAAAAGGTTGCCTACAGAGGCGGGGATGCGGACGGGTACGTCATCCCCCTGGGACCCGCAAATCTGGTTCTTGTAGTGGGAGAGAGGGGCATGGTCGGCTGCGGCGCCTTCGACGTTACGGCTCTGGAGAAGTTCGATTACCCCGCGGCGAGGGTCAAGCCCGCTCGGGGGCCCTCGATCGCCAGCATCGATGACCTTCTGGCGGGCGAGGTTAAGGACTCCAACTCCGCGGCGTCGAGGCTCGGGGTGAGGGTGGGGATGAAAGGAAAGGAGGCCCTCGACCTCCTCTGAAGCTCAGGATCGACCCGGCGAGGAATGTCTCATGATCCCTCTGGAAGAGATCAGAAATGCAGGTCGGATGCTGGATGGAATGGTCATCCGCACCCCCCTGGTCCGCTCGCCCACCTTTTCGCGGATGACGGGGGCTGAGGTCTACCTGAAGCTGGAGTGCCTCCAGATGGGAGGCTCCTTCAAGGTGAGGGGGGCCACCTACAAGCTCCTCAAGAGGCGGGGGGAGATCGGACGGGGGGGGGTCGTGGCCGCCTCTGCGGGAAACCACGCCCAGGGGGTGGCCCTGGCCGCGGGAGCCGCAGGCCTATCCGCCACCATCGTTATGCCGGTCTGGGCCTCTCTGGGAAAGCAGGAGGCCACCCGAGGCTACGGAGCCGAGGTGATCCTGGCCGGGGACAGCCTCGCCGAGAGCATCTCCACGGCCAAAGAGATGGCCAAGGAGGGGAAGGCCTTCATCCACCCGTACGACGATCCTGAGATAGTGACCGGCCAGGGGACGATCGGCCTGGAGATCCTGGAAGACCTCCCCGACCCGGACCTGGTGGTGGTCCCCATCGGAGGAGGCGGGCTCATCAGCGGCATAGCGACCGCGGTGAAGGCCCTCCGGCCCGAGACCAGGGTAGTCGGAGTCCAGGCCGCGGCCTGCCCCTCGGCCCTCGAATCCCTCCGGGCCGGGGAAAGGGTCGCCGTCGAGGCCGAGAGGTCGATAGCCGACGGGATCTCGGTCAAGCAGGTCGGGGAGATAAACTTCCCCATAATCAGGGAGAATGTAGACGGGGTGGTTTTGGTGGACGAGGAGGAGATCGGCTCGGCGGTCCTGGCCCTTCTGGAGAGGAAGAAGGTCCTGGCGGAGGGGGCGGGGGCCGCGCCCCTGGCGGCCCTCCTCGGCTCAAAGGTCGAGGTGAGGGCGGGAGAGAAGGTGGTCCTGGTGATAAGCGGAGGAAACCTCGACCCGCCCCTTCTGGAGAGGGTGATCAGGCAGGGTCTCCTTAAAAACGGGAGGATCATGCGCTTCTCCGCCTGCATCGAGGACGCTCCCGGCTCCCTCGCCCGCCTCCTGGAGCTGGTGGCGAAGGAGGGCGGAAACGTCCTTCACATCCATCACGCCCGGGGCGGAAGAGGCCTCTCATTGTTCAGGACCAGGGTGGACCTGGAGGTGGAGACCCGGGGCTTCCCCCAGATCGAGGAGATAAAATCGGCGCTGAAGGGCGCAGGGTACGAGATCAGGGTCAGGGGCTGACCCTCGGGCGCTGTGCCCTCACCCCGCGGGCGGCGCCGATCGGCGCCATGCCGGAGGGCGCAGCTCGCGGTCCGCCTCAGCGGATGAGCTTGCGGGCGAGGACGACGACGAAGAGGGCGAGGAAGAGGTATCCGAGGACGCTCTCGAACATGACGGCGTACTTCCATGCGCCGACCGTCGAGTGGCCCACGGGCGTCCCGCCGATAAAAGAGAGGGCACTGAAATATAGGCACTCCCAAAAGGTGGGCGAGGTTTTGGAGGTAGCCGACAAGAAGAGCAAAGTGCTGTTGTTTAGGGCGGTCATGGTGATTTCTGGAGTGGAGGATTTCGTTATCCCGCCGAGGATTCGATAAAGGACTGTGAAGCCGAAGATAGACCCGAAAATCCAGGCGAGTGTAAAAATGGGTCGGATTCCGTATCCACAAGATCGCCAGGCTACATGGTCGTAAAGCTTTGACCAGTTAAACCGATATAGCCAGCTCTTCTTCGGGTCATACCAATGTTTCTGGCCCTGGCTTATCAGTCTGAATTTGTAATAGCAATTATCTGCGTCGTCAAATCTTTCAATATTTTTAAAGTTATTCACTAAGGCCAGGTAAATGGCACCATCATAACGATAATCGTCCAAATGGTCTTTTATATCGTCCCAGATCAAACATCTTAGTTTATCAAAATTTGCTCCTTCTAATATTATGTCCGATTCACAACCGAAGCTTGAGCCAAGTGACATGTCATAAATTCTTGAATTATTTAAGATTAAATTTTTATTGAATTTGGTTTCATTAAAATTAGCATATCCGATAAATATGGCATTCCCAAAATTTACGTCTCCATAAAATACTGAATGCGTAAAATCTGAATCTTCATTGAATTTAGCTCTTTCGAAATTTAACGTAGCGTTTCTAGCAGAGTTCGTACTCTTAAAATTGGCTCTTTTATCGAATTTGGCTTCACAGAATAAGAAATCATCTTCAAAATGGGCGTTATTAAAATCGGCATTTTCGTTGAAACGAACATGGTTAAATCTACACTTCCCGTAAAATCGAGATCCTCCAAATCCAGCATATTTTTCAAATCTAGATCTCCAAAAACGGGCTTCATTGAAATTAGTGCTATCAAACCAGGCCCGTTTCTTAAATTGAGCATCTCTAAAGTTTGCGATCTTAAATCTTGCATCTCGAAAATCAACATCACCCTCAAACTTACTGTTTCTAAAATCAGCTTCCTTGGAAAACTGAGCATATCTAGATTTAATATCTTTTCTTGAAATCATTCCAACAAATTTGCTTTCATCTCTAAAAATAGACCCTTCTAAAATAAGATTATTCGTAAATATTGTATCATTAAAATTAACTGGTTTATAAAAAATAGAATTATGAATGTTAAAAACTCCCCGAAGGCAACAATTTACTAGACTTATTTCAGATGTAATAAAATTTATTTTTTTACTATCCACCCTTGAATCAGCAAAATGTATTTTCGGTAGATCCCCCCTCTCCAGATCCAGGTCGCCTTCGATCACTCTGTTCTCAAATTTTACATCCTCGCCCTTCTCGATCAACCGCAGAATCTCTTTGGCCGGAATCGGCTTGCAGCCACCTGATTCTCTCACTTCCTCCGAGTCCCTCTCCTCGATCATGCCGACCACCCCAAGCTACCTTAAGTTCGCGCGCCAGTTATATCATCATTTCCTTATCCCCCGCCCCCAAACCCCAGCCCCTCCCTGCCGCGCGCCGCCCGGTGGGGCTAAAGGTGATATATACCCTGAGCCAACCCCTGTCATAGCTAAAATCCCCCTGAAGGAGGGAGTCAGTTGAAGGATTATCTCACGCTAGACGATTTCCCCATCGATAACCAGAGGAT
>DAINAQ010000031.1:0-9977 GCA_036733325.1 Methanothrix sp. | reverse complement strand
GGAGTGCGAATCCACGGCCTGCGGGCTGTGGAGCCCGCCTGCTTGGGAGTTCGAGTACGTTGGAAGCTACGCGGGCGACCTTCTTTGTGCAGATCTGAGCTGAACCGAGGAAGGCTCCGCTCTGCGGCCTCGAATGAGGGCGGGCCCTCCACACTTTTTCTCATCGATTCTTTCATCCCGTCAGAGGAAAGCCATATACCGTTGCAGGTCGAACCTTCGCCCATGATCAGGGGAAAGGCATGGGTCTATGGGGATGACGTGGACACCGACGTCATCATCCCCGGCCCCTACCTCAGGACCAAGGACGTAAGGGAGCTGGCCTGCCACGCCATGGAGGGGCTGGACCCGGAATTTGCAGAGAAGGTGAGGCCAGGGGACGTCATCGTCGCCGGCAGGAACTTCGGCTGCGGCTCCTCCCGGGAGCAGGCGCCTCTGGCCCTGCGGGAGGCGGGGGTCTCATGCGTTGTGGCAAAGTCCTTTGCGCGGATATTCTACCGGAATGCCATCAACGTCGGCCTCCCGGTGGTGGAGGCGGACGTGGTCTGCATTCAGGGAGATGAGGTGGAGGTGGACCTCTCGCGAGGGACGGTGACCGTCGGGGGGAGGAGATTTCAGGGAACGAAGATCCCCGACTTCCTCCTTGAGATCCTCCAGGACGGAGGGCTTGTGGCCCACCGGAGAAGGGAGAAGGAAGGAGCGCTTTGATATTTCCTGAGGATTACAAGTACGTGGGGGCGGCCAGCGAGGCGAGGCCCGGCGACCCCATCTACTTCTCCACCCGGTTTCTGATCCACTTCGGGGACGAGATCACCATCTACGCGGTGGAGGCGGAGGATGGCACGGGATTTATGCGGCCGGTGAGGTCGATGGAGCCGATCGCCAGCGGTGGCGCGATCCGGGTGTACCCGGAGAAGGTCGACACCAGGAACCGGGCCCTGCTCATTGAGCTCGCCAGCTTGCTCTGCGAGGGAAGGGTGAACACGGTGATCTTCAGGGGCCCCGACGAGCACCTCACCTTCGTCCACCAGCCTGACCTTTCCGCCGTCACCGAGATCGAGATCCTGGACGTCGTACCGCCCCGACCCTCATGGCTGGTCAGCGTGGTCGGAAAGCTGGTGGAGGCCGGAGTCCTGGGAGACCTGACCCTGAAGTTCAGGGAGAGGGTCCTGGACCTCAGCCAATTCGACGGCGAAGAGGTCTACTTCCCCTGCACCGCCTCGGGGCTGGGCAGGTCCCTGGATAGAGACAGAGTCGAGGTTGACGACCCCCTGATCGTCGGCTGCGAGGTCTCCAGGGAGGTGTTCCGGGATATGTACCCGAAAAAGGACTTCAGGTTTCTTAACACCTGCCCCCTCTCCAACGACCAGCTGGTTCCGAAGGGGCCCTTCATCACCCGGTGCTGCAAGTCGGAGCGGAGCGGGATCAGAAGGTCGGGGGGCCAATTGGGGGTCGTCGTCCACTGGGGTGACGGAGCCCCGAAGATCGCGGAGGCGATAAGATGTCTGGCAGAGGAGCTGAAAAGAGGGTAGCTCTCGTCAAGGGGGATGGCGTGGGGCCGGAGGTGATCGACGGAGCCCTGACCGTTCTCGCGGCGGCGGGGGCGGACCTGGAGCTCGTCCCCGTGGAGCTGGGGTACGGCCGGTGGAAGAGGACGGGTAGGGCCATGGCCGATGAGGACCTGGAATTGATCAAGACCTGCCGTTGCGTCCTCTTCGGCGCCATAACCACTCCGCCCGACCCCGACTACAGAAGCGTCCTTCTGGCCTTGAGGAAGGGGTTGGACCTCTATGCCAACATCAGGCCCTTCTCGGCTCCGGGCCTCGACTTTGTGATCGTCCGGGAGAACACCGAGGGGATGTACTCGGGGGTGGAGAAGCTGGATGAGGAGGAGGCGACGACCTTGAGGGTGATCACCTCCCGGGGCTCTCTCCGCATCGCCGAGATGGCCTGCTCCATCGCCTCGAAGAGGGAGAGGCTGGCAATCGTCCACAAGTCCAACGTCCTCAAGAGCGACACCCTATTCTTGCGAATCTGCAGGGAGACGGCCAGCCGCTGGGGCGTCCCCTTCGAGGACATGCTCGTCGACGCCGCGGGCTACAACCTGGTTGTAAACCCGAAGAGGTTTGACGTCATGGTCACCACGAACCTCTTCGGAGACATCCTCAGCGACGTGGCGGCCGGCGTCGTCGGGAGCCTGGGGCTCTGCCCCAGCGCAAACCTCGGCGACAGGTACGCCCTCTTTGAGCCGATTCACGGCTCGGCCCCCGACATTGCGGGACGGGGGATCGCAAACCCCATCGGCGCCATCAGGTCTGCGGCCATGATGCTGGAGTGGTTAGGTGATTTCGGGAAGGCGAGGATGATCGAGGAGGCGGTGACCTGGGCCCTGGCCAGGGGGATCAGAACTCCAGATTTGGGGGGGAGCTCCTCAACGAAAGAGATGGCCTGTGCGATAGCAGACCGTCTGGCCCGGGCGGATTGATCGAAATCTTTTTCACCCGGAAGCCCCCTTGGCCAACCTGAATGTCAGAAGAGAAGGCTCCGACCCGCAAAAACAAAGCCAACGGCCGCAAGAGCGAGCTGGCTGAGAAGCTGGGCGATATGAACGTGAACATCACCGCCCCGAAGCTGGATTACAGGGATTACATCAGGGTGCTCAAGCTGGCGAGAAAGCCCACCCGCGAGGAGTTCACCATGATCTCCAAGATCGCCATCCTGGGGATAGCCCTGATCGGGATGATGGGCTTCGTCATCTACGTCTTCCTGACCGAGCTGCCCAAGGCGGTCTAGGGCGGGCGGTTCAGGCAGGCATCTTGGAAAAATAGAGATGGGGCTCGGAACCCCAGACTCTTCTTCCCCTCTTTTATCCCACCTCATTCAAACCCCGCAAGGTGGCTCCGAACTCCGACTCGACGATGCTCGAGACGCCCATGGTCTTGGGGTGGAGGTCGATCTCCACCATTACGTGCTGGTGTCCCATCTCTCGCAGAGGCCGGACCTGGCGGGGGCCGTTGGTGATGGAGAATATCTCCATCCCCTTGAGCGCGTCGATGGGTATGGCGTGGGGGACGCCGGAGACGACGGCGAAGTCGTAGCCCTCCCGACCGGCCAGCCACTTCGCCACCCCCTCTCCGGCGATGGGGTATTCGTCGAGGCCTCCGATGATCTCGTCGATCACAACGCCCCGCTCCTCAAGCCCCCGAAGGATGTTCTTTGCGTCCTTTCTCACCTTGGCCAGCCCCTTCCCCTGGTCGAGGTTTGCTAGGGTGTTGACCTCGGCTCCCCGGGCCTTGGCCACCTGGGCAACGGCGGCGTTGATGTCGGCGAACATGTAGGCCGTCTCCTTCTTGGCGTTGAGGATGTTTATCCCCCTCTTTCCCTCTTTTATCAGCTCGAGGAGCCTCTCTGCGACCCTGTACTTGAGGTCGCCCCTCTCGGGGGCCAGGTACTCCTGGCTCGCCGCCCCGTGGAGCCTCTCCACCTCCGTCGCCTTCTCCAGGAGGAACTTCTGCCGTTCGAACTCCGCCAGATCGATGATCCCCTTCTCCAGGGCCGCCTCCAGGGTGATGATCACCCCTCTGGTGTTGTCCCGGTACCCGGCGTGAACCTCCACCTCAATGACGGGGACGTCGACCTCGGCGTCGACCACGGACTGATGGAGGTCTTCCCCGATGATCATGCTGCTGCAGGTCCCCACCACTCCCATCAGCTTCGGGTTGAAGAGCTCCCTCGCCCTCCGGATGAGCCTGGTGAGCTGCTCCTGCCCCCCGAAGACGAAGCCGGCCTCGTCGAGGGCTGTGGTGAGGGTGCGCACCCCGTCCTCCTCCAGGAGGCGGGCGTGCTTGAAGCAGCATCCGCTGGGGCCGTGCATTATGACCACGTCGACGCCCAGGTCTCTGAGGGTATAGAGGGCCGCTACGATGGAGCTGGGCCTGGGGTGCAGTATCTGAACTTCGCTTGCCATCATGAAATCACCTGAAACATTTAACGCATGAAATTATTCTATCCCCTCGATTCGAAGCGGTCCTGGCCCTGGCCAGGCCGGAATCGAGGTCGGGGGCGATCTCGGCCGAGATGCTGGAGGCAAAAGGCGCCAGCCTCGCCCCCACCAGGATGAGACGATCGATCTCGCGGCGTCGGCGAGATAGGAGGTCGATCAGGGCCGGGATGTCCATCCCCTCGCAGACCGTCTCCGCCTCCTCGCCGACAACGAGGGTGAGCCCTCCGCTGCCGCCTTCGGCGCGGTCCAGGGCCGCCTCCACCCCCGAGGCCCGGAGGCCGGAGTTGGAGTTGTCGATCACCAGGATTCCATCCGTCCGGATCTCCTTCATCCTGCCACCGAGCCCCTCGAACCCCGCCAGGGCGGAGGCGATCTCCTCCAGGGAGAGGCCCGCCGCCAGTGCTGCCGCAGAAGCCCCGGAGATGGCGGCAGAGTAGCTATCGAGGTCGAATCCCTCGCCGAGACGGAGGGGGGCCTTCTCGCTGCCCGCTCGGATCTCCCGGCCCGTGGACCAGACCGAGCCCCTCGGTCCGGGGCCGAAGATGACGTCCGCGGAGAGGCCTACATCCTCGCCAGCCACCAGCTTTGCTCCCCGCTTTGAGAGCGAGACCATCTGGAGCTTGGCGGTGCTGGCCCAGAGGGTACCTGCTGCGATCTTGTAGTCGCCGGCTAAGCTGGTCAGGACCCCGAAGTCGGCAGCCCCCGTCCCTCCCAGGGAGACCTCGCATACCAGATCCTCGGCCCCCGCCTCCTTTGCCGCATCGAAGGCCAGGATCACGTTGGCGGGGGTGATGCTGAGCCCCGACCGGAGGAGCTCACCTTTTCCGTCCCTCCAGACCTCGATCCCCCGGGTGGTGTGGGAGACCACGGTCCCTCTGGAAGAGAGGACCCGGGCCAGGATGAGGGAGGTGGTGGTCTTTCCTCTGGTCCCCGTCACCTCGAAGATCCCAAAGTCCCGCTCGCCGGCCAAGAGGGCGCCTACGGCCCGGTGGTGGGTGACCACTTTCTTTCTCAGCCGCCGGGCCTCTTTCTGGGCGGGGTTCTCGGGAGAGAGGTGGACCGGGGCGACGATGAGGTCGAAGGCTGAGACGTCCGGCGAGCTGTGGTAGACCTCCAGGGAGACCGACTCGATCCCCCTCGCCTTCATCCTCTCGGCGATCAGCCCTGCGCCATGGATGGTGTCGAGGACCGCCACCCGCGAGATTACTTCAGAGCTTCCGTCGCTCTCCGGTAGGCCAGAGTGGCGATGCACTCGTCCACGCCCAGGGGCTCTGCGCACCTGATCTCCACCTCGGTTCCGTTCAGCTGGCACTTGCCCCTCCGAAGGTTCGGGTCTACAGAGAGCTCCTGGGGGATGTCCTCCAGGGTATGGACGCCGTGGGCGAGGAAGATGGGGAGGGCGACGATGGTCTTGACCTTCGTCCCCGAGAAGCTCTCAAGGCCGGTGGCGATGTTCGGCTCGTCCATGTTCAAAAAGGCGATCCTGACCGGGCCGCCGTGGAGGCCGCCGATCATCTTTGCGCACTTTTCCACCATCTCTTTGTTGTACGGCTTGGTGCTGCCGTGTCCGAGAACGAGAATCCCTACATCATCGACCATAAATCTCACCAATGTTACGTTTTTATATATTTGTATTAACCAGATGGGATTAATAACTAATAAATCCTTTCCCGGCCTAAAGTGATCCGGCCCAATGCCCCCGGATCTCAGCCGGTGGTCGGAGGTCGCAGCCTCGGGGGAGGCGCAGAACTAATGGGATAAGTCGATATGAGACGCATAGCGTATCTCCTGGCCGCAGTTCTCTTAGTTATCCAGACTGCCAGCGGAGCCGATATCCTCATGTCGACGCGAGAGAGGATCACCTTCGCCGAGAACCTGACCCTGGTGGTGATGGACGTGGAGCCGGGGGTGGGAGCGGGCGCTGGTGAGGGGGTGGTCTGGCTGGAGCTTCGGGACGATCGCGGCCCCCTCAAGTCCTCGATCCTGGGGGCGGGGGAGAGCTTCTCCTATACCGGCAGGGGCGATGGCCTGAACCTGACCGTCACCAGGATCTACGCGGGGGGGCAGAGGGACCTGGTGGAGCTGGAGATCGTCTCCGGCGTTGTGGTGGGGAGGCCCGAAGGGGATCTCGCCAACGAGACGGACCAGGTCAGCCGACCCGCCGTAGAGGGGGACTCATCCCTCCTGAACCGGGTGCTGGCCTCCCTGCTGGCGCTCCTTTTGGCGGCCTGGGTCTACTTTGGGGCGAGGCAGAGGGGCAGGTAGAAGGGCGACGTCATCTCGGTGAAGCTAAAGGTCAGACGATTAGGCGGAGGACCTGGCGCCCGGGCTGCTTTTTGATGCAGATGTCTTGACGTAGCGGTCGGCGACTCGGAGGTTCTGAGCCCGGTGGGTCCCAACGGCTGCGCGAAGTCATATGCCTCTCCATATATCCAGACCCCGATCCGATCTCCAGGACCGACCAGGGGTCGATCTCCGAGAAGGACGCCTCGAGACCAGCTACGGTAAGGAGAAGCCAAGAGAGATACTACCGATCGGAGACCGTAGGCCATCAGGCCGGATGGCGAGAGGGGGAAGGCGCCTCGGGATGCCTGCGGGCGAGCTTCCATGTGCGGTTCCTGTAGATCATCGGTTCCATGATCGGCCGGCACGGGCATCCTCAATGTTCAATGCTCACTCAATATGCAAAGGATTATATTGATACCTAATTAAAAAAACGTGGCCCCACTGCTATCAGCGGGGCATATTCGCGCCGCTCACCCCCCTGCAGAATTCAGAGATTGTTCCAGGTGCTAAGCTGTCGTGCCCTGTCGCCACTCAATCCAACTATTCTGATCTTTGCCTAAATCCACTCCAGTTATTTTATATAGAGACACTAATGATATGCTCTGTACTGAAGAATCGCTATCGTTTAGAGCGTTGATCAAGGGGTCTATGGCTACAGTTGACTTAATGTCACCCAATGCTCTTGCTGCTAGATATCGAATATTGCTATTGTTATCGTCCATTGCAATCAGCAGCGGCTCAATCAAAGGCTCTGTTGTTGGCTCTGGCTTCAAAGGATCTATAGGCGTTGATGAAAGATTACATGCTAAACCCGTTCCATTGTATAGACGGTAGATCGTGATGTTTATCCCGTTAGAAGTGTTAACATACTCCAGTACACTGGCTGTACCCCCAGGTCCATAGGTGCCGTTTTCTTGCTCTTCAACCGAGATAAGGTCAATAACTGTTGAATTTCCATAATCGACATTCACCATTTGCATGGTGCCATTCATAACGATCCCCATACCCATGCAAGGGCCACAACATGCCATTCCAAACACAATCCCAAAAAGGATTAACCAATGTTTCTTAAACATGGCCTATAATTGCTGTTACATTCTATTTAAATTCTTTGGGATTTTAAAACTTCGACTGAAAATATAATGAATAGTATTATGTAATATCTAGAATAATTAATCCCAAGAATACAACTCGTCGAAATAGTCTATTCGCGCCATTCACCCATATTCAAGCTCTAAATCAGATTATTAACATTCCACTCACCGAAAGCCGCTCCCTTATTCAATTCAAGCAAATGGGTTTCTTTGATCCTGGCAACTTCTAGCGTATGTTCATCGCCCGCCACCGCCATGCTCGAGCCCTGTCGAGAACATGCTCGACCTGTAAATGCGGCTGGTGAGACGATAGTTTGGCCACGAGAAAATCATCTTTTCGCTGCAGATCGATGGCCTCGTTTTTACAAGCTTCAGGGGCTGACGGAAAAGAGGAGATCGCCATCGTGGAGGAAGCCGCCCGGAGATCCTGCGGATTGGCGGCGCAGCCGCACGATAACGAAACGGAATGGTGAAGGGAGAGGATCGCGATCGAGGAGGGCAACTACCGCGCAACGGTTCCGGGCCTCCGAGGAGTCATCGCCACCGGGAAGAACATTGAGGAGTGCTGCAAGATCCCTTTGAGATTCTGGAAAGATGGATCGCCCTGAGGCTCCGGCTCGGGATGGTCATCCCTCCTATCGGGCGGCGAAACCATAGAAGTCCTCCGCAAAAGCCCGAGGCAGTTGTTCAAGCTTCTGACCTTCTCTCATTGTGAGCCGATCCGGATATGAGAAGATCTGAGGGTCTGGTTTTCTGAAGGCCAGATATCTCACCCCAGGGTTTGTGAATCGCCCTTTTTCTTCTATATTCATGAGCTTAAAACCTTAAAATTATGTCGCCAGATGATGGCGCGGGTGGGGAGCGGTCGAATCGGTGAGCAGGCTCTTGGACAACAATTCTTAAGTATTAAGAAAGAGGAATTCAAATTGAAGTGGTTTTGCATGACATCGGAGGATAATAAGGCCATCGTTCGCAGGTTCATTGAAGCCTATAACAATCGAAATTTGGATCTGTTTGACGACCTTGTGGCGACCGAATACGTCGACCACGCCCATCAACAGCGCGGCCTGGAAGGCTTCAAGCAGCTCTTCACCCTGGCCTTCGAAGGCTTCCCCGATTGGCATGAGAATATTGAGGATATCATCGCTGAAGGGGATAAGGTCTGGGTCAGGGTCGAGGCCACGGGGACCCATATGGGCGAATGGAATCTGTTCGGGGTTTCGCTCCCCCCCAGCGGCAAGAAGGTGAGGATGATCATGGTCTTCATCTGGCGGATAGCCGACGGCAAGCTTGCGGAGGGATGGGAGGTAGATGACGAGCTGGATTTCCTCAAAAAGCTGGGTGTCATCGAATTCACTGAAAAAGGAAAGAAGCTCTTTGCAGAAGATGTCGAATAGGAATTTTCGAGTATGGAATTGAGTCTCTCTGGGGATCATGCAATCAACGAAACAGCGTAAGGAAAAGGATTCAGAGCATGAGGTTCATCGAGATCGTGGTGGAGGGGAAGGGCTCGGCCCTGGCGGAGATCGACGACCGTAACCCCCGGACCGCCCGGGAAATACTCGAACGGCTCCCCCTGGAGGCGAGGGCCCAGCTGTGGCAGGAGGAGGTCTACTTCGACCTGCTTTTCGCCATAACCGACGAGAACCCCTCGCCGCAGGCGGAGGCGGGGGACGTATCCTACTGGACTCCGGGCTCGGCCTTCTGCATCTTCTACGGCGGGTCCCAGCCCTACTCGGCGGTCAACCACATTGGGAGGATCTTCTCTGGCCTCGACATATTCCCCGGTGTGGAGGTGGGGGACAGGATCGTTCTGAGAGAGGCGAGGCCTGACTGAGGTCTGATGGCGGGGATGAGGACTTGCTGGCTAGCGATGTCGAGCGCAGGTGCGGGTTCTGGACTTGGGCAGGAGCCGGATTGATCAAAGGAACTTTAAGATTGAAGACCCAAGATATAATCCAGCGAATCCAGTTGTTCTGATTTGGCGTATCTGATTCGAGCACAATAATGAGGTGAAAAGGATGACAAAGCTGCTGGTAGTCTATCATTCTCGGAGCGGGAACACCGCCAGGATGGCGGAGGCGCTGGCCGAGGGCGCGAGGAGCGGTGGGGCAGACGTGGTTTTGAAGAAGGTTGAAGAGGCATCGGTCGAGGATCTGACGGCCGCCGACGGGATCGTCTTGGGGGCCCCCACCTACTTTGGGACCCTCTCCGCCGAGATGAAGAGCTTCATCGACAGATCGGTCCGGGTCCGGGGAAAGCTGGAGAACAAGGTCGGAGCTGCCTTCACCTCCTCGGGGAGCCTCTCGGGCGGAAACGAGACCACCCTCATCTCCATCCTCGAGGCGATGCTGATCCACGGGATGATCATCGTCGGCGACCCCCTCGAGACCGGCGGCCACTACGGCGCCGTCGCCGTGGGGGCTCCTGACGCCGGGGCCCTGATCGCCTGCCGAAAGCTCGGCGAGCGGGCGGCAAAGTTCGCCCGGATCATCGCCTCGGCCTGATGGGAAGTCACGCCATGACCAAACCGATGGATGACCTGCTGGATACGGCCGAGAAGATCAGGTCCATGGAGATCCGGGGCGCCGCCCTCA
>DAINAQ010000030.1:0-10085 GCA_036733325.1 Methanothrix sp. | reverse complement strand
CCCGATAGCCACAGAATTCCCAGCTCGGTGAGTCCCGCCAGAGGAGATACGTCGGTTATCTGGTTGCCCGATAGCCACAGAATTCCCAGCTCGGTGAGTCCCGCCAGAGGAGATACGTCGGCTATCTGGTTGCCGCTTAGATTCAGAAATGTCAGGTTACTGAGTCCCGCCAGAGGAGATACGTCGGTTATCTGGTTTTCCCCTAGGTCCAGTCCTTGCAGGTTAGTGAGTCCCGCCAGAGGAGATACGTCGGTTATCTGGTTGCCCTGGAGCCGCAGTTCTTGCAGGATAGTGAGTCCCGCCAGAGGAGATACGTCGGTTATCTGGTTTCCCAATAGGTCTAGATCTTGCAGGTTAATGAGTCCCGCCAGAGGAGATACGTCGGTTATCTGGTTGCCCATGAGCCATAGTTTTTCCAGGTTAGTGAGTCCCGCTAGAGGAGATACGTCGGTTATCTGGTTGACATTTAGGTCCAGAGTTTGCAGGTTGATGAGTCCCGCTAGAGGAGACACATTGGTTATCTGGTTGCCCCCTAGCCTCATGTATCGCAGGTTAGTGAGTCCCGCCAGAGGAGATACATTGGCTATCTGGTTTTTCAATAGGTCTAGATCTTGCAGGTTAATGAGTCCCGCCAGAGGAGATACGTCGGTTATCTGGTTTTCCCCTAGGTCCAGTTCTTGCAGGTTAGTGAGTCCCGCCAGAGGAGATACGTCGGTTATCTGGTTGCTCCCTAGGTTCAGAAATGTCAGGTTACTGAGTCCCGCCATAGGAGATAAGTCGGTTATCTGATTGTCATCTAGGTTCAGATCTAGCAGGTTAGTGCAATATTCAAGTCCGGTGATATCTCTGATATCACTCCCATATGCTTTAAGTATTTTGATCTGTTCCAGATTCACAACATAGATAGAGCCTTCTGGTTTATCGATAATGTCTCTTATCGCAGCCTCAAGGCTCGGGTCGGGGAAGACGACTTCCATTTCCACTTCATCCGCAACGACTGGCATTGCCAGCGATGCCAGAATCAATAGAACATAAATTAGCTTCAGTCTCATCCTAGCCACCTAATCCAAGAGTTAGTATGCTACAAACCTAGAAAAAACTATCCATGAATAATTGATTAGCGCTCTAAGTCAAACTGCTGACGGGTACTATGGCTGTGAATCTCGAAGCTGACCAATCTGAAGAAGTCCGACCTTGACCTCGATAACGAACTCATCCAGCTTTAGGCCCACAAGACGATCGTGTTTCTTGATTCCGAGCGTTCTCTCCCAGATGAAGCTCTGGCTAAGGAGTCTGCAGCCCGGATTTGTGCGAGGGTGAGTTCCCCCGCACCAAAGGTAATTGGCACATCCGACAGAGAATCCTGGCATGTGACCGTGGAGGGCTAGTGGCGGGCTGGCAGATAGATGAGGCGAGTCGAATTTCGCACAGGAAACGCATCCACGCTCTCTCGAAACGGTCGATAGCCGACGCCCAGCACACGATCAAACTCCCAGCAGCTCTGGCAACGATCTCCGGCATCGGCATAGCCAGCGCTGTAATCCGACATTTCGGGGCTCTGGGCCTTCGCGGCCAGCCCCGCGAAAAAGATGACGGGTTTCTGGGAGCTCTCTTCCGCAAATCTTCAGGCGTACTGCCCGAAGGCCACCTCGGAGACCTCTTTCGTCGTCTCGGAGTGAGATCCAGCGATCTTGACCCGGGCCTGCTCGAAGTCCCGGTGGAAGACGACATCCCTCTCCTCGCGGATGGCGAACATCCCCGCCTCCGTGGCCAGGGCCTTGAGGTCTGCGCCGCTGGCACCCTCTGCGGCTTCGGCGATTCTCTTCAGGTTCACGTCGGGATGGAGGTTCATGCATCCCGTATGAATCGCCAGAATCGAGTACCTGCTCTCCCTGTTGGGCAGGGGGACGTAGATCAGCCGGTCGAACCTTCCGGGCCGGAGGAGGGCGGGATCGAGCATGTCTAGCCTGTTGGTGGCGGCGATCAGCTTCACCTCGCCCCGGGGGTCGAAGCCGTCCATCTCCGCCAATAGCTGCATCAGGGTCCTCTGAACCTCGCGATCGCCGCTCGTCGCGCCGTCCATCCTCCTGGAGCCGATGGCGTCCAGCTCGTCGACGAATATTATGGCTGGCGCCTTGTTCTGGGCGAGCTCGAATAGCTCTCTCACCATTCGCGCGCCCTCGCCGATGTACTTCTGGACGAGCTCGCTTCCCACCACCCGGAGGAAGGTGGCCTCGGTGCTGCAGGCGACGGCCTTCGCGAGAAGGGTCTTTCCGGTCCCTGGAGGGCCGTAGAGGAGGACGCCCTTCGGAGGCTCTATCCCCACCTTGGCGAAGAGGTCGGGCCTCTTCAGGGGCAGCTCCACGATCTCTCTGATCTGGGAGATCTGGTCTTCAAGCCCCCCGATCTGGCCGAAATCGACGTTGGGAGCGTCTTCAATCTCCATGCCGAAGACGGCGGGGTCGTGGGGTGAGGGGAGGGCAAACATGACGGAGAAGGACTGCTGGTTGAGGGCGACCCTGGTTCCGGGCCTCAGGTCTCCCTCGATGAACTGAGAGACGTTGACGACGAATCGTGGGCCCGTGCTGCTCTTGACCACCACCCGGTTGTCGTCGAGGACGTCCAGGATGGTGCCCACGATCAGAGGGCCTGTCCTCAGCCGCTCAAGCTCGCTTCGGAGCTTTCTCACCTCGCGCTCGAACTTGAGCTTCTGGTTCTCCATGACGCGCTTTTCGCCCTCCGCCCGGTCCTTCTGCTCTCGAAGGGCGAGGTTTCTCTCTTCGAGCTGTCGCATCCGGTCCATCAGGTAGCGGGAAAAATCAGCGCCGACTCGCGATTCGTCCATGGGATCTCCAAAGCGTATTTAACGTTGACTGCTATTAAACTTTTCCGAGATGAGCAAATATGCAGTGTGAGATATGCGGTACAGAGATCTCCGGCAAGCCAAGAAAAGTGGTGATCGACGGATCTGAACTGCAGGTCTGCAACAGCTGCGCCCGGTTTGGCGAGGTCGCAGACAAGTTTTCACCGGTGCCCAGGAAGGTGATCCCCCAGGAGCGGGCCTTCAGGGCGCCGCCGAAGCCCAGACCACGTCGCGACGAGTTCAAGGAGATGCCGGAGATCGTCCCCGAATACGGCCGGATCGTCAAAGAGGCCCGGGAGGCGATGGATCTCACCCCCGAGGAGCTGGGGGTGAAGATAAAGGAGAAGGCCTCCCTCATCAGAAAGATCGAGAGGCTCGAGATCGTCCCCGAGGACTCGGTGAGGATCAAGCTGGAGCGGGAGCTGAACGTGAAGCTGACCGATAAACTGAGCGATGAGGAGTGGAAATCGGGGAAAGGCGGGCGTGGCCTGACCCTGGGCGACATCGCCTCCATCAAGAAGAGATGACGGCAAAGACCGTGGCCGAGGCGGCGAAGGTCCTGAAGGCGGGAGGGACGGTCGTCTACCCCACCGAGACCGTCTACGGGATCGGGGCCTCAGCGTTCATCCCCGAGGCGGTGGAGAGGGTCTTCGAGATCAAAGGTCGAAGCCGCGAGATGCCCCTCTCCGTGGCCGTCGCCAGCTTCGAGATGATGGGGCTCGTCGCCCGGATCGACGAAGAGGAGATGCTTCTTCTCCGACGGGTGCTGCCGGGACCGGTGACGGTCCTGGTCGAGAAGAGCCCCGACCTCCCCGACCTGATTACGGCGGGGTCGCCCCTGGTGGGGGTGAGGTTTCCCGACCACCCCATGGCCCTGGAGCTGATCGGGATGACCGGGCCCATCACCTCGACCTCCGCGAACCTGTCGGGACGGCCGCCCCCGGCAAGCGTCGCGGAGCTGGACCCCAAGATCGCCGGCCAGGTCGACCTGGTCCTGAACGGGGGAAGATCCCGGTTCGCGAGCCCCTCGACCCTCGTCGACCTGGGCAAGAGAAAGGTGATCAGAGAGGGGGCGGGAATCGACATAGCTGGGGAGCTTTTGAGATGAACACCAGAATCAGAGATTTCTTCCAGACCGTCGACGGCTGGATATTCGCCGTGGTCGACTACCACCACCCCCAGGGGATCAGATCGATGCTCCGCTACGTCCCCGACCCGAAAGGAGAGAGGGCGACCGAGGGCATACGATATCGAAAGCTCGACTTCGAGGCGGCTTACGAGTTTCTCCGAAGAAAGAGGCCCGACTACGTCCAGGACGTCCACGTCGTCCCCGAGGAGGACGTCCTCCGACTCTATCGGCCGGAAAAGGTGCTTCCAAAGGTTGCGGATAAGGACGAAAGGGTAGCAAAGATAGTCTCGGCCCTGAAAGAGGGGGGGATTGCCCAGGAGAGGATGGGGATCACGGGCTCCATCCTGGTGGGGCTTGAGGGCCCCAGCTCGGACATAGACTTTCTGGTCTACGGGAGAGACTGGTGGCGGGCAAGAGAGGTCATAGCCTCGGCCAAGAAGGAGGGCGGCCCCATCCAGGAGCTGGACGAGGCCACCTGGGATAAGATATACAGAAAGAGGGTCCCCGAGATCAGCCGCTCCGAGTTCGTCCTCCACGAGAGGAGGAAGGGAAACCGAGGGCTGGTGGACGGGACCTACTTCGACCTCCTCTTCACCCGGGACTGGGACCAGATCAGGCCCCCCTTCCCTCCGGGAAGAAAGGCGGGGCGACGAAAGATCGAGGCCGTGGTCCTGGATGCAGAGTTCGCCTTCGACAACCCCGCCGTCTTCGAGATCGACCACCCCGAAATCCCCGAGATCCTCTGCTACACTCACACCTATGCAGGCCAGGCCCTGCCCGGGGAGCGAATCGAGGCCTGCGGCGTGGTCGAGGAGACGAAAGAGGGAAGAAGGCTGGTGGTGGGAACATCGAGAGAGGCTAAGGGAGAGTGGATCCGATCTCTGACCCTTCTGGAGAAGGCCTCGCCAAGATAGTAGAAGGGCTGAAGAGGGCCTGGAAGATCGAGGTCGAGGTGGCGGTCGAGATCTCGGAAGAGCCCTTCGTCCTCGGAAGGACCGTCCACCAGGGGGACGGCTACATAATATACCTCGCCGAGCCCGAGCCCTACCCCCTCCTCCACGAGTTCTACCACGTCCTCTTCGAGGAGAAGGTGATGAAGCGGCACATCGGATCTGCTTGCGACTTCTGCGCCAAGATCACCCTGGAGATGATGAACGTCCTCGTCGATCTCTCGATAGAGAGGATCATCAGCAGAACCGACCCCGAGGTATTTCCGGCCTACTTTCCGGCGGTCCGGGATAACCTGGACCGGATCGGACGGTGCGGCGTCCTCCCCTTCGACCCCGCCAGGACCACAGCCTACAACCTCTACCTGGAGACGGCGATAAGAGAGCTCTACCCGGATCTGAGGGAGGGCTACGACTTCTGGGAGAGGATCTGCCTCTCCGACGAGCTGAGACGGGGCGTCGAATCGTCCCTGAAGATCGCGGGCGAATTCGTGAGGGAGAAGCCCTCGACCTGGCGAGAGATCTCCAGCACCGCGGTGGAACTATCCTGGCCGATCTTCGGGGCGGACGTGATGATCATCGAGTCCAGAGAGGAGTTTCGGATAGTCTGCAGCACCGACCACATCGAAGCCAAAAGGAGGGTATCGGAGATGATCGACCGGCTCAAGGACCTCTCCCGCAACTGGAGCAGGAGAGACGACCCCGAAGAATAGTGAATTAGTTAAGGCTTGAGATCAGATATGATGAACGTTTAAAGGCTTGAAGGCATCTTATCAAAAAGATAAAAGAGGTTCAACATGATATTTGAAGTCAATCCCTTCGACATAGAGATAGGGCAGTACAAGGTGATGCTGAACCTGGCCGACGCGAGAGAGCTGGGCATGAACGCCGGGGATCGGGTGCGGGTGAAGGCAAAAGGGGCCTCTTTCACCGCGATCCTGGACGTCACCACCCAGATGGTGGAGCCGGGAAAGGTGGGGATATTCACCGAGGCTCACCAGCGGATCGGGGAGGCGAAGGAGGTGGACGTCGCCCCGGCGGCCAAGCCCCTATCGGTCAGCTACATCAAGAGGATCATGGACCAGGAGAAGCTCACCGAGGACCAGATCAGGACGATCGTCCAGGACATCGTCGACAACAACCTCAGCGACGTCGAGATCTCCGCCTACCTCACCACCCTCTACATAAGAAACTTCGACTCTCAGGAGACGGAGTGGCTGACCAGGGCGATGATCGATACCGGTGAGCGGATCCACTTCGACACCCACCCCGTGGTGGATAAGCATTCCATCGGCGGAGTCCCCGGAAACAAGGTCTCCCTCCTGGTGGTGCCCATCGTGGCTGCGGCGGGGCTTCTCATCCCCAAGACCAGCTCCAGGGCCATCACCGGCGCGGGGGGAACCTCCGACCTGATGGAGATTCTGGCTCCGGTGGAGTTCTCCGCCGGCGAGATCAAAGAGATCGCAGAGAGCGTGGGCGGAATCCTCGCCTGGGGCGGAGCTACGAACATCGCCCCCGCCGACGACAAGCTGATCAGGGCCGAGTACGCCCTCACCATCGACCCCTACAGCCAGATGCTGGCTTCGATCATGGCCAAGAAGGGGGCGGTGGGCGCAGACTCGGTGGTGATGGACATGCCCGTGGGCCCCGGAACCAAGCTTCCGACGGTCGACGAGGGCCGGTCCATGGCCAAAGACCTCATCGACCTGGGCGACCGGCTGGGGATCAGAGTCGAATGCGCCATGACCTTCGGCGGCTCACCGGTGGGGAGGACCGTAGGGCCGGCCCTGGAGGTGAAGGAGGCCCTCACCATGCTGGAGAGCGGCCAGGGTCCCAACAGCCTCCGGGAGAAGAGCCTGGCCCTGGCCGGGGTCCTCCTGGAGATCGGATGCACCGCCGGGATGGGATGCATCGCCGCCCGGGGAGAGGGAAAGGCCATGGCCGAGCGGATCCTCACCAGCGGCAAGGCCCACCAGAAGATGATGGAGATCATCGAAGCCCAGGGGGGGGACCCCACCGTCAGGAGCGGAGATATCGAGATCGGCGAGCACGAGCAGGATATCCTGGCCCCGACCACCGGCTACGTCATCTCCTTCGACAACAAGAGGATCGTCGAGATCGCCAGGAACGCCGGGGCTCCCGCCGACAAGAAGGCTGGGGTCCGGATCCACAAGAAGATGGGGGAGGTGGTCAAGAAGGGCGAGCCGCTCTTCACCATATACTCCAGCAAAGACTGGGAGGTCCAGAGGGCCGCCAACGACGCCCTGCGGGACATGCCCATTGTGGTCGAGGGGATGCTCCTGGAGAGGTATCCGAGGTACTCTCAGATCTAGATCCGATGTCTTCCCGATTCAGATTAGGGTTACTCCCTGATCTGGATCCGATGTGCTTTTCGATTCAGATCCGGAGTACACTGGATCTATAGTCGGTCGGAACGTTTTATAAGGTCGGGCCAGAGACGTAAGACCATGTTGGTTGCCGTCATCTATCACCAGGATTTCGGGTCGAAGGGGCACAGCGTCCTCAAGCATCGGATCAAGCCCTCCTTCGAGGCCCTGGAGAGATCGGGCCTACTTGAAGGCGACGAGGTACAGGTCTTCGAGCCCGAGCCCGCGCCCCTCTCCCTCGTGGAGAGGGTCCATACCCCCGAGCACATGGAGAGCATGAGGACCGAGTCCTACAACAAGATGTACCGCGACGTCGCCCTCCTCTCCGCGGGTAGCGTCCTCAAGGCCTCAGAGATGGTGGCCGTGGGCGAGGCCGAGAACGCCTTCGCCTACACCGGGACCGCAGGCCATCACGCCAGCCCAGCAAGCTGCTGGGGCTTCTGTTACTTCAATGACGTGGCCATAGCCATCCTGAGGCTGAAAGAGATGGGCCTCTCGAGGTTTCTGATCGTGGACGTCGACCCCCACTTCGGCGACGGGACCAGAAACTTCTTCGGCGACGACCCCGACGTCTACCACATAAACTTCAACCATCAGCAGAGCTCCAACTTCGACGGGAAGAAGAACAACTACGACATCGGCATCGGCTTCGACGCCGAAGACGAACAGTTCCTGAAGGAGCTGGAGAGCGCCATGGAGATGGCCGGGGACTTCGACTTCCAGATCTGTTTCGTCATATTCGGCCACGACTCCCACGCCGACGACTACGGCGGATTTGAGCTCACCACTGCCGTCTATCCCAAGATGGCCAGGATCATAAAGGAGGCCGTCGGGGAGAGGGGAATCGTCTTCGTCCTCAGCGGCGGCTCGGTCCCCGAGGTGGCCTCCAGGGCCATCCCCGAGGTGATAGCGGTCCTGGCGGGTAGGTGATATCATGAAGATGGCCTCCAATTGCTACAGCTGCATCCTCGACCGGGCCAAGTTCGAGGCCGACCTCCTCTTCTCAGACGATGCTCTGAAGATGGAGGCGATGGAGGAGCTTTTAGACTTCATGGTCTGTCACAAGAGAGAGGTCCCCTCGATGGTGGGGACGGAGCGGGAACGGATCATGAAGAGGAGGAGCGGGAATGCCGATCCATACCGGGAGATGAAGGCCCAGAGCAACCTTGTGGCCTCCAGGCTCCTTCCCCTTGCCGGGCATTTCTACGAGGAGTCCGAGGACAGGCTGGAGGCCCTGATCAGGATCGCGGCCGCTGCCAACTCCATGGAGTGGGGGGTCAAGGGCCACGACTTCGACGTCGACTCCTTCGAGGAGGTCTTCTCTGACACCCTGAATGAGACCCTCGACGGCGACCTGGAGGAGGCCCGCCGCCGCATCGACCGGTTCGAGAAGATCCTCTACCTCACCGACAACGCCGGGGAGGTGGTCTTCGACCTCTTCGTCATCGAGAAACTGGAAGAGATGGAAAAGTCCGTGATCATCGGACCCAAGACCGCCCCCATCCTGAACGACGTCACCGCCGAGGAGCTGATGAGCATGACCACCCTCTCCGTGGAGCCTACGGGCCCGGTCATCGGCCTCTCCCTGGATAATGTGAGGCCCGAGCTCCTCGACCTCCTCATGGACGAGAGCGTCCTGGTCATCGCCAAGGGGATGGGAAACTTCGAGACCATGACCGAGTTCGACCATATATTGGCCGGAAGGCTCATCTACGTCATGAGGGCCAAGTGCGAGCCCGTCTCCTCGAGGTTGGGGGTAGACCGGGGATGCCTGGTGGTGAGGGCGGTCTAGCCCTTCATGGTGGGATAAGTTAGTTCATCCTGGCCCGAGCGCCGTCTCATCCGTAGCCGGCGTTGCGGTCCTCCTCACGCAGAGGGTCTCTTTTGGGCGGAGCTTCCTCCTCCCGCTTCCTCCAGCCCAGGATCTCCGTGGGCACGTGGAGCTCCAGAAGATCGCTGGCGGCCTCGATCAGATGCTCGGCGGCCGCGAGGTCCACGGCCTTCTTTCCGTCGGTCTTCCCCATGAGGCAGACGCCCCTCATCCCGTAGGAGGGACAGAGGCCGACCAGGATCCCGTTGAGTCCGCCCACGATCCCGTCTCGAAGGAGGGCCACGCCCTCCACTTCAAGGGCTAAGGCCAGCTCGGCGTCCGTGGCCACACCGAAGATCATCTCCTCGGAGCTCCCCACGTAGGCGGCCAGGGTGACCAGGTCGGTCACCTCGTAAGACCTCAAGGCCTTCAGGATCTCTCCAGCCAGGTTGTACATGAAGGGAGGCTTCAGGGGCTGGGCATCCCCGCAGAGGATGAGGAGGTCGTCTCTTTCCTCCGCAGCCTTCAGCTCCACCTGGAGGGCCCTGGCGATCCCACCGTCTACGGGCACCTCAGGCGGAAATCCGGTGGAGACCATCAGCTGGAAGGTCGCGCACTCCAGGGCCACGGCTATGTAGTCGGCGGCCATCTTCCCCACGCTCCCGATTCCGGGCATCCCGCCGATGCAGACGCAGTCACCGAATATTTTTCTGGACATGGTAGGATGGGAGGCGTCTTCAGTGGCCGACCGCCCTTATGATCCAGTTCACGGGCAAGAGCTCCTCAGAACCGTTGATTGCGATCTCCGCGAGGAAAAGCTCTCCAGTCCGCATATCATAGAAGTACGAGTTGTTCTCGACCTGGTTTGGGTCCACTCCTACCCAAACCGCTCCTCGATCGTAGAAGCATACGTAGAAATCGCCATTTATGGGTATGGAGGGAACTTCAA
>DAINAQ010000029.1:0-10295 GCA_036733325.1 Methanothrix sp. | reverse complement strand
ACCACAAAAACTCTAAATGATCTTCCTGGGATTCCGGGGGTGAACCAGAACTTGTCCCCTTTATGCCGGCCTTAAAGATGTGGTTTATCTCAAAATGTTCTGCGCCGCCATCTTCCCAGCCCGCCTCCACAGCTCCCAGGTATCCCTCTACGTCTAACTCCAGGCCGAGTTCCTCGTCTATCTCTCGTTTCAGAGCTGCGGCGGCACTTTCGCCGATATTTATATGACCTCCTGGAAGAAATGTGTTGCTCATTCCCTTCTGGCGGGCTAATAAAACGTTATCATCGTTTAATATCACGGCTCTTGCGATCAGATGAAACTTTCTCATATTATTATCCTCATCTCATGGTTCTACAATGCCCCACAAAGATCAGAGGTCTTCCACTCGCCAGAGGGATCATCTCCTGATCGCCTCCCGGTCGATCCCCCTCGGCGCCAGGTACCACCTGCCCTTATGCTTTCCCATGTGCTCCAGAGCCTCGGGGTAGCCGTCGAAGGATAGACACTCGCCGTCGTCGAGGTTGAGGAGGATGAGGGCGCCCTCTCCGGCGTCGGGCCGATTCATCGCCGCCTTCAGGGCGGCCTCGATCTCCTCGCGCCGCCTGCTTCTCTTTCGCGCCCCGAGGGCCTCCATCTCCCGGAAGATCTCGTCGACGGAGGCTTCATCGAGCTCGTCCTCTTCCCACCTTTCCTCTTCTTCTTTGCCTTCTCCCCTTTCTCTTCCTTCGTGGCTTTCCCCACTTTCCTTTTCTTCGTTGCCTTCTCCCCGTTCCCTTCCTTCGTTGCCTTCAGTGTGCTCTTCCTCCGACATCTCTCCCATCTCTCTTCAGATCTTGGCGGGCTCTCCCTCGCCGGCGGCCCAGCAGAGGTACTCCGCGGACGGGAACTCGTGGATGGTGGTGGCGACGATCTTCCCGCGGCCGTACTTCCCTACGACGAGGACAGGCCTACCTTTGGCGTCCTTCAGGATGGTCTTAAAGCCCTCTCCGGGGACGAGGTAGCCGTCGCAGTCGGCGGCCTTGCCGCCGAAGAGGCAGGAGCAGGGGTGGTCGGAGGCCGGGACGAGATCCGTACTTCCGTACTCTCCGACGTACCTGAGGGGGAGGGGGAGCCAGTCGTACTCGTGCTCGGGGACCAGGGGGCCGAAGACGGTGACGATCCCGCCCCTCTCCAGGAACTCCGCAATTTTGGACTTTGCGGCCCTGAGGGCGGGAAGGGTTCTGGAGTACTGGGGGTTGGCAAAGCCCGTGGGGATCACCACCATCCTGAACCGGGGGAGGAAGGGGCTCCCCAGGACCTCGGGCTTGACGAAGGTGTGCTCCTTTCCGGCCTCCTCCAGGAGCTTCTCGAAGAGGAAGGTCTTCTCGCCGATGATCGCAATATCTGGCATTGAGAAGGCTCTTTCTGGAATCGCTCTAAAGCTTTATGCCCCTCTCCCAGGCCCATAGCCTTTCTTCTCCCATCATCTACCCCTTCTCCCTCCCCTGTTCTCTTTCCACCATCCTCTTCTCCACCCTCTCCTCTCTCTCCCTCACCCGGTCTCCTTCTTTCTGCCCATTCCTCTATTTCGGATGGCCTTCAAACCAAATCCGTCTCTCTCCCGATCTCCAACTTTGTCCTATTTATTCAGAATCGACGCCAATAGATTTATTACTATATATGACTATAATCCCCGTAATAGGTGGTATTTATGGAACAGGAACTGATGAGAATAGGGGTCTCGCTTCCGGAATCGCTCCTGACCAGGTTCGACGGGATCATCGAGCAGAGGGGCTACTCCTCCCGGTCAGAGGGGATCAGAGACGCCATCAGAAATTACATAGTCCACTACGAGTGGATGAGCGACGTCAAGGGGGAGAGGGTCGGTGTGATCACCATGGTCTACTCTCACCACCAGCGGGGTCTCGTGGACTCCCTCACCAACATCCAGCACGAGTTCGTGGACATAATCCAGTCCACCCTTCACGTCCACCTGGACCACGAGAACTGCCTGGAGATCGTGACCCTCAGGGGCGAGGGGCAGGAGGTCCGACGGGCCGCAGAGAAGATGATGGCCCTGAAGGGCGTAAAGCACGTCAAGCTCACCACCACATCTCTCGGCACCGAACTCTGAAACCACCGCCGTTCGATGAACATCGATGAATGAAGATCGCAAAATTCGCGAGGCAGACGGGCCGAAGGTCGAAGATGGGGCGGCTTTGAGCCTGCTAGTTTCGGATCGCCTCTCCGGAATCCACATCCTCGACCTCTTCGGCGAGATGAGGATAGCGACCCGTCCCAAAGTTCCCGTTCCTGTTTACGGGGAGAGGATCATCGAGGGGCTCAGGATTTGGGACCCTCACCGAAGCAAGCTCGCCGCCCTCATCTTCAAGCGCCACCAGGCAGGCGGTCTCGGCGACCTCGCGGACGAGCTGAACCTCTCCCCCAACTCTCGGGTCCTCTACCTCGGTGCGGCCACCGGGACCACCGCAAGCCACGTCAGCGACCTTCTGCCCCGCGGTCTGGTCTACGCCGTGGAGTTCTCGCCCCGGGCGATGCGAGACCTTCTGGGGCTCTGCCAGGCTCGCGAGAACATCATACCAATTCTGGAAGACGCCTCCCACCCCGAGAGGTACGCCCCATTTATGGAGCCCGCGGACCTGGTATATCAGGACGTGGCCCAGAGAAACCAGGCCGAGATCGCAAATAGAAACGTGGCCCGTTATCTGAAGCCCGGCGGAACTCTGGTCTTGATGATCAAGGCCAGGAGCATCGACGTGACCGGGGATCCAAGAGAGGTGGCAAGGTCGGAGATGGAGCGGCTGGAGGGGGTCGATGTGATCTCCGTCACCGACCTTCGTCCATACCACCAGGACCACTGGGCGGTGGTGGCCAAGAGGCGGGATAGAGATCCTCGATCTGCCCTTTGACCTCTCCGGCGTGGTCCCTCCCGAATCAGCTCAGAAGATCTCTTATCTCGTTTCCGATTATGTTCGGAAGTAGTCTCACGTATCCGACCACGGGGATCCTGAATTTTGCGACCCCTATCACCCAGTCTTCGTGGACCGGCATCAGGTAATTGATCCCAAAGATGACGTAGGTTTCGCCCCCCCGATCGATGAAGACGTACCCGGTCTCATGATCTAGATAGGTTCCTTTCCCCACCTCCTCGATCATCCCATCGGACATCTGTTCGTTGAAGTAATCCTCCTTGACCACGCCCAGAAGCTGGCCTGCGTTCTGGTCGATCTCGGAGTTGTTGTCGCCCTTGGTGATGTAGCCGGCGAAGGGGGCGGCAGGTCCCCCCTCCCACATCGGCTCTCCCTCGTCGACCCAGCGCATGGCCCGGTGGATGACCGGAGTGGCCTTGTCGGGGGGATAGGGTCTCCGGAGGAGGACGTGAGCGGCCTGGTCGGTGAGGGTCAGCTTATCCTTGCCGTAGGGCCTGTAGAGGATGACGTTTCCGGGGTTTTTGAAGGTGGTGTAGTTCTCAGCCGTTCCCTCCTCCCAGGTGATGACGTCGGCTCTTGAGGCGCCCTGGATCACGATAATGTCGCCCACCTTCATGTTGGGGTACATGCTCCCCGACTCCACCGCGACCATGGGGGTCCAGACCCCCAGGGTAACCTGAGATAATATGGAGATCCCGCCCACCACCACGGCGACGAATATCAGATCCCGAAGGAAGCCCTGGACCTGCCCCTCGCCCCTGAGCCACTCTACAAGTTTCATCGGGCTGGCATATCAGCACCTTACGATATAATCGTTTTCCGTCTCGTCCCGCTGGTCAAGACCCGCGCCCTGGACCTGCGCCCTTTATCTAAGCCTCTGGACATAATGGCTATCGATGCAGGAGATCGTTCAGCGGTTCGCCGAGGAGGGGTACATGATCGATCCCGAGGCCCTGGAGCTGATCGCCTCCTCTCCGGAGCCCCGCGACGAGCTGGTTGAAGGGGTGATCCGGGGGCTTGAGCGCTCCACCCTGGTGGTGGGCGCCTCGGAGGTCAGGCGCTGCGAGAGGTGGCTGGAGCTCGTCGGGGGCGATGGAGGAGGGGTTCGGTCACCTCCAAAGCGAGCAAGCTTGAAGCCTCCTTCGCCGCTTGGATTTGCCGAGCCTCCCTCCTCAGCTCCAACGATGCCTTCTCCATCGCCGGGAGAATACTCCCCGCCCAAGACCGGAGCGTCCGAACGGGTGGGCCTCGAGATCTCGATCGGCGATCCGGCCGGAGGATTGGGGATCTTTCGGCCCCAAACCGGCCCGAGAGCTCCTGGTCTTGTTCGTCTCGGCGATCCGGAGCTGGACGGCCGGCTCATCCCCGCATGGGCTGCGAAGTTCGGCCCGGGCTCCGAGCTGTCAGCCCGCGGTCTCCCCTCCTCGGGATCCTCTTCTCCAGTCGGCGTCGGCCTTCCGATCCCCCCAGAGGTCGATTCGGAGCCTTTCTGTCTGGAGGGATTGAGCGACATCACCGGCAGGTCCACCTGCATCGGGGAGTATCAGGACTTCATCAGATACTTCCGGGACCGGTACTCCCGGATCCGGGAGATCCTCTCGGGGAGGCTGAACGCAAGGCCCATCGAGAGCCTGAGAAGGGACGTGGCGGGAAGGGAGATCTCCATCATCGGGATGGTGATGGAGGTGAGGACCAGCGCCAAGGGGAACCGGGTGGTGGAGCTGGAGGACCCTTCGGGGATGGTGACGGTGATCTTCTCCAAGGGCGCTCCGGGATCGGAGGAGGTGGAGACCCTCGTCCCCGACGAGGTGGTCGGGGTCACCGGGACCACCGACGGGAAGGGGAGGTTCTTCGGAAAGACCCTGGTCCGGCCGGACCTTCAGGCCCGCTCTCTGATCGCGACCGGCGAGGGCGGAGCCCTCCTCCTCTCCGACGTCCACGTGGGGAGCACCTACTTCGTGGAGGATGCCTGGGAGCGGTTCATCGAGTGGGTTCGCGGGGAGACGGACGACCCCCTGGGGATCTCATCGAAGGTGAGGTACGCGGTCATCGCCGGGGACCTGGTGGACGGGATCGGGATCTACCCCGGCCAGGAGGCGGACCTGGCCATAAAGGACATCTGGGAGCAGTACGAGCGGGCGGCGGAGCTGGTGAGCGAGATCCCCGACCGGATAAAGATCGTCATCTCACCAGGAAACCACGACGTGGTGCGGCAGGCGGAGCCGCAGCCCGCCCTCCCCGATTCCCTCCGGAATCTATTTAAGAAGAACGTCACCTTCGTCGGAAACCCGGCCACCTTCAGGCTCGGCGGGGTCGACTGGCTCGTCTACCACGGCCGGTCCATCGACGACCTGGTCCTGAAGATCCCGGGGCTCTCTTACGGCGAGCCGGAGAAGGCGATGGTGGAGATGCTGAAGAGGAGGCACCTCTCCCCCATCTACGGCAACCGGGTCTCCATAGCTCCGGAGGTGGAGGACCTCCTGGTCATAAAGAGGCCGCCCGCGGTCCTCCATTCCGGCCACGTCCACACCGTGGGGATGGCTCGCTACAAGGGGGTTACGGCGATAAACAGCGGCACCTGGCAGGGCCAGACCGACTTCCAGAAGAAGATGAACATCCAGCCCACCCCGGCGATCGTCCCCTACCTCGACCTATCGACGATGCGGGCGAGGCGGCTGATATTCGCGTGACTTGGCCCTACGAGGATACGCTTTGATCCGAACTCGGTATTAAATATCTTTTAAATGTCTTGCGGTGGTTTCATATATGCTCGATCAAATTGACCTTAATTGGAGTGAAGCGAGTGAAAGTCAAAAGTGAAGAAGAATGCGATTGGGCGGGGATGGTGACGGAAATATCAGAGGGCGATTCATCGGATTACGATATTCCAACTTATCATAATATTTATATAGGAAATTCTCGGCACATGAAAGAGGTGCCGGATGAATCGGTCCATTGTGTCGTCACAAGTCCACCTTATGTAACCACACTCATGAAAAAGGGGCAGCCTTTTGATTATGGGTCTTACAGAGATATGATCCAAGACGTCTTCAAGGAGGTTTGGCGCGTACTTGTCCCGGATGGGCGTTTCTGTCTCAATGTTGCTGATATACGGAGCAAGTATTTTTATGATGATGAGAACGGACTGTACCGGGTTCCCATATCCGGAGATCTTTTGATGTTGTCACACGATCTGGGTTTCCGTCTTTTTGACACCTTCATCTGGGATAAAGGATTTAATCGAAACTTCGGGGGGCCACTTCTGGGTTCCTATCCCTATCCTGCGTCGATCTACAACAATGTATATTTTGAATATATATTCATTTTGAAGAAGCCAGGAAAGCGGAAGTTGGACCCCGCTATGAAAAAAATAAGCAAATTGGACAAGGAGACGTGGAGACAATACGTCCAGAGGATCTGGCGGGTTGAGACCGAGACCGAATGGTTCAAAGGACATGAGGCAGTATTTCCAGAAGAGATACCCCTCCGACTCATTCGCATGTATTCTTTTGTTGGGGATACGGTTCTGGATCCCTTTGCCGGTTCCGGAACCACGACGTTGGCAGCCATCAATTTAGGGAGAAATAGCATAGGATACGAGATCAATGAAGATCTGATTCCGGTCATCCATCAGCGCTTGGGATTGAACCAGCTCAGACTGGTCGACAGGAAAGTTAAAATCGACATTTCCCATGCTGAATACCGCGTTCGAGAATCCATGGAGTAGCAACATAATGACGCAGATAACTTTGGAGGAGCTTCTAGAACAGATTGAACCGATCAACGTGGAGTGGATGGATGAAACCGCTGAAAGGGTCCTTGAAACAACTCCGAGGGTGATCGACCAGCTGGAACGGTCCGCAATAAACCAAAAAATGATTGAGGGCTTGCTAGTTGAGGAAGACTACGCTTTAGATGTTTTTCGGCTATTCCTCGACATTTCACAAGATATTCTGCTTAATATTTTTAGAGCTAATGGAATCAAGGGTGATTTCAGAACTATTAGACATAAATGTCGGAATCAATCTGAAACGATTGCAGAGATCCTGATAGAATCAGCCTTGATTGAAGCGATCGAGTATCACATCGGCAGAGGATGGAAGTTAGAGGACGTTCTTCTCGAAAGATACAAGCAGATGCGAGGATCGGCGATTCGCGGCCAACATAGGGGGTCTGCTTTGGAGGATGCCGTTGAAACAGTCCTTAAAGAAGTAAATAACGATAGCGGTATGCCCTACGAGGCTAGGACAAACTTCGTAAATCGTTATGGTAAGGTTGCAAAGGCCGACTTCATGATTCCCTCCCGTGAAATGCCTAAAATCATCATCGAAGCAAAAGCATACGAAGCTACGGGCAGCAAGCTTACTGACGTTTTGGGAGATATCCTGAAGATTCTTGAGGTCAAAGATCCTGAAGCTCGCTTCTTCTTTGTGACTGATGGAATAGGGTGGTACAGACGCATAAGTGATCTGAAAAAGATCGTTGAGCATCATAAGCACGGTGAAATCGAGATGATCTACACTAGGAAAACCCTTCATCAACTAAAAAGGGCAATCATGAACCACGATGGCGATAAAGAATAGTATTATTCCAAAGTAATTTATGAACGCCGATAAGCTCCGCATGTTTCATCAGCTCTCACCGCCTTCCCCCTGCGACAGGTTCCTCCCCTCCATGAAACGCACCATCTTGTACAGCGTCCAGTTGACAGGCGTCGGTACTCCCGCCTCCTGTCCCAGCCGGACGACGGCACCGGTGAGGGCCTCGATCTCCGTCGCCTTTTTCGCCCGGATGTCCTGAAGGGTCGAGGACTCGTGCCTCACCGTCGGGGGGAGGAGCTTCTCGTAGAAGACGGCGATGTACTCCTCGGCGGTGGGCCAGTGGGTCCTGTGACCGGTCGCCTCCATCACCGAGAAGATCTCCTCGATCACCGCCTCCATGATCTTCCTTGAGGAGGGATTCTCGCCCAGGACGCCGTAGGGGACGCCGAAGATGGCGCCCAGGGGGTTGAGCGCGCAGTTGTAGAGCATCTTCGCCCAGAGGTCTTTTCCCACCTCCGGGAAGACCTCGGCGGGGATTCCGCCTCTGGTGATCGCCTCCGCCAGAGGTGCCATCGGCGCGAGGTCGGAGCCGAAGAGGCTTCCGATATGGATCGAGTCGGCGTGGACGGTGACCTCGACCACATTTTTTTCGGGTCTCGCAAACCCGGTGATCACCCTCGCGCTGTAGATCTGATCTTTCGGAAAATGCCCGGCGAAGATCTCAGCGTTCCCCCAGCCATTCTGGAAGAGGACGATCTTGCCGCCCTCGCCGAGGATCTCGGGGTGTTGGGCTAGGTCCGAGGCGGATTTCTCTGAGCCGTGGGACTTGGTGCAGACGAGGACGTAGTCGTAGCCGTAATCGTGGTCATATTCGTATTCGAGCCCGTCGACGCTGCCGGAGCCGGAGCCGACTCCCTTCCCCTCCCGGAGGAGGTCGTCGAGGGAGGAGTGGGCCCCGAACTCGCTTGGGCCGAGCAGGACCGAGCCGAAGATCCCGATCCTCTCAAGGCCGTCTCGTCTCAGAGCAGAGACCGTCCCCTCTCGCGCGATTATCTCGACCTCGGCGCCGGACAAAATCAGGCAGCTTGCAACCCCCAGCCCGACGGCGCCGCCTCCATAGATCAATGCCTTCATCCTTGAGCCCTCTTCTGGGCCCAATTGAGCTCAATCTACTTCACCTCTTCCCCCGCTTCGCCCTGATCGCCCGCCAGCCGGCCCGCCAGGTCGGTGGCGAGAGGACGAACCGGATGATGGGTGGGAAGATTTTGATGGGCACGATCCTCAGCCTTCCCTCGGCGGACCCCTCAAGCCTCTCCTCGGCGAAGGATGGGGTGATCCTCGCCCTCAGGGGGGTGAGGGACTCCAGGGGCGTCAGGACCGCCGACAGGAGGCCGACGGCCTCCCCCGTATCCGCCGGGTCGGAGAGGCCGACGATCAGGTCGACTCGGAGGGAGTGGACCTGGATGACTCCGAATAGGCCCCTCAGAAGATGAATCAGGTTTCCGAGAAACCCCTCGGTCCGGAGGATATCGAGGGCGATTCGGGACGAGCCCAAGCCCGAGCCACCTTCCGCCCCTTTATCTTCCTCCTCTTCTTTTCCACCTTCCCAGTCTTTTTCGCCCTTCCTTTTCTCCTCCTCTCTTTCCTCCTCTTTTCCCTCTTCTCTTCCCGCCTCTTTCCCCGGGGCGGCTTCCTCTTCTCCCCTCGCCGAAGGCTCCCGCTCGGCGCGGCTGATGACGTCTTTATGCAGGCGGCCGAAGAGCCAGCCTATCCTCATCCTGGCTTGGGGGGCGCCCTCGCCCCAAGAGACCCTCCCCTCCAGGTCGATGGGGGCCAGGAGGAGAAGGGCCAGCAGAACGAAGAGGAGGAGCAGGAGCTGGAGGATCAGAACCGCCGGGCCCAGGATCGCGGGGTGGGTCATGTTGGGGCCTTCACCCTAGTCGGCTCTACTCGATTACTCGACTTTGATCTCTTTGCCCTTCTCTTTCCCTTTCCCCTTCTCTTCGCCCTCCTTCTCCCCGGCCTTCTCCTCGGAGCCCCGGTGCTTCTTCTCCTCCCGCTCGTCGATCTCTCTCTTGATGAGCGAGGGGACCTTCTCCACCACCTGTTCGATGATGGAGCCCGCCTTCTTCTGGACCGGCTCCACCCGGACCTCATCCTCCTCGATGATGATCACGGCCACGGGCTTGATGCCGAAGCCGCCACCGGCGCCGCCGCTGGTCCCCTCGTCTTCCTTCCCGGCGCCAGCCCCGGCCCCGAAGCCGGCGCCGACGCTGAGCAGGGGCACCACGGTCTTTCCGCCGGAGGTGATCGGCTCTCCGATCACGGTCTTGCTGGTCAGGATCCTCTCCATCTCGGTGATGGTGGCCTTCAATAGTGCTTCAACTTCGCTCATAATTCAACCTCGAATATATGTGGACTGGACCGATTAAAAACTTTTTGCAGGAATGGTGCAAGATGAGCGGCGGAGAGGATAGAACGATTGACAGTTGGGCGATCTTGACGTTCAGTCCTCCTTCTTCTAATTCGAAGTTTATTCGCAATAACGTCTCATTGGTTCCAGGACATTGCATTCTAAGGATCGAGTTTGATGACTTCATCGGAAGCCTTGGTGGCATCAGAGTATTTTATAATTATAAAACATTTCTCACTACCCCTATAATCCAGCCATCCCGAACAGGCATCAAGTAATTGATCCCGAAGATGACGTAGGTCTCGTTCCCCCGACTGATGAAGACGTACCCGGTCTCATGGTCGAGGTACGTACCGTTCCCCACCTCCTCGATCATCCCCTTGGCCATCTGCTCGTTGAAGTACTCCTCCT
>DAINAQ010000028.1:0-10740 GCA_036733325.1 Methanothrix sp. | reverse complement strand
CCACCCTGTGGCAGGGTATGATCAGAGGGAAGGGATTTTTTCCAAGAGCCTGGCCCACCGCTCTAGCGGCTTTGGGTCTTCCGATCCTCTCGGCCACCTGGTCGTAGGTCATCGTCTCGCCGGGAGAGATCCTGGAGGTGACCTCCAAGACCTCCCTCTGAAACTCGGTGAGACCCATGAGGTCCAGCTCCAAGCCGACCGGCTCTCCCTTCAGCCAGCATCTCAGAATGGCCTCTTCATCCTCCGGCGGGATCGGATGCTCCGGCATCCGGGCGGAGAAGCCGATCTTCCTGACCAGGCCGTTGCACCTCTCCAGCAAGAGGTAGAGCCCCAAAGGCTCCAGGAAGAAACCCTCAGCGGATTCGACAGCCTCCGGAAGAGACCGCCTCCTCGACAGCCTGGAGGCCGTATCGTCTCTATGGCCCATCACATCTTGGGAAGTCTCGGGGCAGCCTGAAGCTTCGGTGAGACGGCTCTCGATCTTAGCGGTCATGGTCGCTTCCCGGTATTTCCGATCATGGGCGCTTCCCGGTCATATCCAGGATGGAGGGGCGGGATCCCATCTCCACGATCTCTGTACTCAGTGACTCCGTATCCAGGATCGCCACCGTCTTCCGACCGGTGAAGTGGCCCCAGACCTCGCCGGGGTTGATCATCAGCGTTCTTCCGGGAACGACCCTCACGTGGTGGTCGTGCCCCCGGACCACGACGTCGTAGCGGCCCGAATCCACCAGAGCCCTCGCCAGGGGCTCGTAGGTCCCGTGGAGGAGGGCGATCCTCCTGCCGTCGGCCTCCACCTCGCCGAAGTCCTCGAGAAACTCGCCCCCCACCCTTGCGAAGTCGCGCTTGAGGCCGACTCGATCACCATCGTTGTTCCCGTAGACGAGTTTGAGCTCGCCAGCCCACCCCTCGAAGGCGTAGCACATCCCCGGGGCTATCACGTCGCCAGCGTGGAGGATCATCTCCACCTTCCTTCTCTTGAAGATCGCCACCGCCTCCATAAGGCCGGGGAAGTTGTCATGAGAGTCGGATAATAGACCAATCAGCATGGTATCACGAACCGGTGAGAGTCAGATAATAGATCCATCAGCATGGTATCACCAACCTTTGGCAAGGATTGTGTGCCTCAACGGCCCAGGAACAGACTGTGATCCTCATTTATAGCTTTCGACGCCCCGTCTCCAGAAAGGATATGCGCCAAGCCCATACTAATCGAAAGGGCTAAATACGAGAATGGCTTTGCATCGTTGGACCCGCCTTAACTCAGCCTGGTAGAGTGCGCGGCTGTAGTAGGTTTCGCACCTTAAGGTGCACCGTGCGGCTACCGCGATGTCCCCGGTTCGAATCTGGGAGGCGGGACCTAGCTTTGAGTCCGGATAGTGTAGAGGCCTATCATGAAGCCCTGTCGAGGCTTCGACCCGGGTTCGACTCCCGGTCCGGGCGCTGAATGGGGGCGCAAGCATCGAAATTTGCGCCCTTCTCTTCTGACCCCTTCTCCAGCCAGTGAGGGGATCTTCACCTCATGGATTCTCGTAGCAGTTCAATCGAAAAGTTTATTACTAAATGACATAATCTCAGCTTGTCGTGTAAATCATTTCCATCTATCCATCAAAGAACCGCGACCAAGTCCCGCTATCAGGCGGTGAGACGCACGACATCACCGCTTGCCTTGCGGGCAGAGGAGGTGCCCCGACCCCTCGGTGGGGCCGGGGCATCCTTCGATTTTACAATCGTTCACCCTTTTGACGAGAAACCCCCGTCTGCTCCCTATGAGCATCCCGCGAGAAACGTCCCTCATGAAAATCCCTCAGGTTTCATCCCGGGTATTCTTTACCATCCGCATCTTCGATTTTCCGCCCATCATGAGCCCAATTTCGTCTCCAGCTCCTCGATCCTCCTCTTCAGGGACCTGATCTTCTCCTCGAAGAGCTCCCTATCGACGCTCCGCTTGGTGGTGAAGATCTCCAGAAGCCTGATCAGGTCCTGAGTGGATTCGTCCTCCGAGAACCAGGGATGGGATGCCGAGAGCCCCTCCAGCTTCTCCTCCAGAGCCTCGTAGCTCTCGATCAGGCGGTCACCGGGAGAATCCCGGTTCTCCTGGAGGAGGTCGAGGGGTCTCATCAGGCTCTCCAGGCACCTGTAGTACTCCAGAAGTCCCTCTGCCGGAAGTATTGGAGGGGCCATCTCCATCTCGATGGGCTCGCAGGGCTTCGTGATCTGCTGGAGTTTTTCGCACCACCTTGCCCAATAATCAGTCATATGCGGAATTCCTCCAGCAATAAAGTAAGTCCGTTACGTACTTATTTCTATCGGATATTGCAGGTGATGCCGAGATCTGCTTCCTGTAATTGGGATAGAAGAAGGGCGGTGATACCTCGAGTTTTTAGATCCCGTGTCCATGGGGCGGAGCCTTCGCCTCCCCAAACCGGCGAAAATGGTCCGCCGGGACCGGCTCATCAAACTTCCCGGCCTCTCGTTCACGGGAACTGGCGGGCGCAGGTCCTGGTCTTGCTGGCGCAGCGGCTCGACCAGAGCGGCCCATCCGTCGGGACCGGCCCCCCTTCCCTGAAGTTGTAGAGCCTCCAGCCGATCTTCATCCCGTCTGAGACGGCGAGGCTATCGGGCATCTCCATGGGGATCCGCCAGCCAGCAGAGCCCCGCTCGAATACGTAATAGATCCAGGCGTGGTCGGAATCGTTGGAAAAACCGTCGATGGCCGTCACCATCGATCCCAAATGGCCGGTGGCGCTCTCGTCCGAAGTGACGACGACCTCAGCCGAAGCCCTCAGGGCGTCGAGGACGGAAGAGCCGGAGGCGAGCTGAACCTTCTGGTGCCTGATCCTATCCTCCCCATAGTTTATGGAGACGAAGGCCTTGATCTCGCCCTCGCCGCCTCTCTTCCGGCCGAAGAACATCTGCTGGTGGGTTGGCCCGATGATACAAGACCTTACCGGCTGGGGTCTCTGGGCCCGATCTGATGGGACCGCAAACTCAAGACCTGCCTTTGTCCTCAGATCCTCATCATCCTCGGGCCTCAACCCGGGATCTGGGGTAGCTTGCCGAAATAAAAGCATCGGGCCGAAAGAAAGGTCGGGAAGGTCTGGCCCGAAAGGAGGTCATGCCGTAATAAAGTGGAGACGAAAAGAGGTCAGACCGAAAGAAGGTCAGACTGAACGGGGTCCGGGCCAGAAGGAGTTTTCTGGCCCACTAGGAGTCTAAGACTTGATGTACCTGTTCTTGAAGTAGGAGTACTCGCCCAGAGCCTTTCGGATCGTCTCCCTCGCCCTCTCCCCTTCGGCCTCGCCGCCGCAGCAACGCGACGCCACCTCGCCCAGGAGCTCTTCGGGCTCGTAGTTGAAGAACCGGAGAAGCTTATCGCAGACGTCACCACAGACGACCTTCGATATCCTCCAGCCGTCGTCCTCCACAGTGACGTGAACCTCGTTGACGCAGCCGAGAAGGTTGTGAAAGTCCCCCAGAGTGTCCTGGTACGCCCCCAGAAGGAAGGTGCCGAGGTGGTAGTCCTCGTCGGCCCTCAGATCGTGGAGGGCTATGAAGTCGGCGTTCTCCCCGGCAAAGGACCTGATCTCGCCGTCGGAGTCGCAGGTGATGTCGGCGATCGTCCCCCGGACCCTCGGTTCCTCGCCGAGCCTGTGCAGGGGCATGATGGGGAAGATCTGCTGGACCCCCCACATGTCCGGGACCGACTGGAAGAGGGAGAAGTTTCCTATGTACTTCTTGCTCAGAAGCTTCTTCAAGCTCTCAAACTCCTCGGAGTCGTTCTCGTCGGCCTCGGCGAAGGAGGCCACCTTCTGGCAGACCTTCCAGAAGAGGAGGTCGCCCTTGGACCTCTCCTCAAGGCCGATGTTTCCCAGGTTGAAGGCGTCGAAGAGCTCCTCGCGGTAGTGGAGGGCGTCGTGATAGAACTCGGGGTAGTTCTCCAGGTCCATGTTCTCCAGGGCCTGGCGCATGTCCTCTATCTGGATGGGATCGTCCTCGAAAGGCGTGACCTCCACCCCCTCCTTGGAGTTCTTCTTTCCGATCACCTTGAAGGCGAGGAAGGAGTGGTAGGCCGCGATGGCCCGGCCGCTCTCGGAGACGATGGTGGGGCAGGGGACTTCCTCCTCGTCGCAGGTCCTCTGGAGGGTGTAGACGACGTCGTTGGAGTACTCCTGGAGGGTGTAGTTGGCGCTGGCGGGGGTCGGGGTCTTGGAGCCGTCGTAATCGACGCTGAGCCCTCCGCCTACGTTGAAGTACTCGACCTCGGCCACCTTTCTCACCTTGGCGTAGATCCTGGCGGCCTCGTTCATGGCGATCTTGATCTTCCGGATGTCCGTTATCTGGGAGCCTATGTGAAAGTGGAGCATCTTCAGCCGGTCGATCATCCCGTTCTCGGAGAGGATCCGGATCGACTCCAGGATCTCGGCGGTGGAGAGGCCGAACTTGGAGAGCTCGCCGCCCGACTCCTCCCACCGGCCGCTCCCCCGAGAGAAGAGCTTCGTCCGCAGGCCCAGGATCGGCTTTGCCCCCAGCTCTTTTGAGCACCGGAGAAGGTCGAATATCTCCTCGAAGATGTCGATGACGATGACGATCCTGTTCGTCTCGCCGAACTTCAGGGCGAGCTTGAGGTAATCCTGGTCCTTGTAGCCGTTGCAGATGATCAGGGCGTCGGGGCCCAGGCCTAAAGAGAGGGCCGCGAGAAGCTCCGCCTTGGTCCCCACCTCCAGGCCGACGTTCAAATCCCTTCCGCCGCTGACGATGTACTCCACAACTTCCTTTTTCTGGTTCACCTTCATGGGGAAGACGAGCCGATATCCGCCCCGATAGTCCAGCTCCTCCATGGAGGCGAGGAAGGCGGCGTTGATCTCCTGGAGCCGGTCTTCCAGGATCTGGGGGAACCGAAAGAGGATGGGAAACTGGACGTTCCCTGCCCCGTTGATCTCGTCGACGATCTCCATGATGTCCACCGCCCCCCCCGCCTCCTTACGGGGCGATACCGCCAGGTTTCCCCGCTGGTTTATGGTGAAGTAGCCGTTGCCCCAGCCTTCGACGCCGTAGAGGCTGACCGAGTCGTCAATCGTCCACATCCATCCTCCTCCCCCAGAAACCGGCCAGACCGACCCGCATCCGTTCCGCATACTCTTCCATTTTGAACCAGTTAGTGATGCTAAAGTTAGTGCAGCTTAATATCGTCATCAGATCATCAACTCCTGAGAGCCGGGTCCGAGTTTGAGCTTCGAGCTCCAATCCAGCATGAGCCTGGCATTGAGGGCCATCGCCATATATAAAACTTCGACCTCGGCAATTTTTATAAAATAAATCGCCGCGGGTGACAACGTTTAATAGTCCGTGGACCACCCTTGATCGCGGGATGAAGATGATGGCTGAAGATCACGACGATCGCTCCGGAAGCCTGGAGGAGCTCGCCACCACCATGGGGATGGAGGACCGGAGCGTCTACAGGCTCGCGAGGGACATGGCACGGCTCGGGTTTCAGGCTGGCCAGCTCGGCCGCTCGGTGGAGGCCTGGGAGAGGATGCTCGCCGAGGAGGAGATCACCATATTCCTGGGCCTGGCGGGAGCGATGGTCCCGGCGGGCCTCCGGAAGCTCATAGCCACCATGATATCGAAGAGGATGGTCGACTGCGTGGTGAGCACCGGGGCGAACCTCTTTCACGACCTCTGCGAGGGGCTGGGGGTGGTCCACTATCGGGGCGACCCTCACGCCGACGACTCCACCCTCAGAGAGGAGGGGATCGACCGGATATACGACGTCTACGTCTCCGAGGCAGGGCTCCAGAGGGGGGACCGCTACATCGCCGAGTTCGCAAAGACCCTCGATCTTGGCAAAAGCTACTCCTCGCGAGAGCTGATGGAGATGATCGGCAGAAAGATGCCGGAGGATACCATCCTCGGCAGCGCCAGCCGGGCAGGGGTTCCCGTATTCGTTCCCGCCCTCTCCGACAGCTCCATCGGGATCGGGATGGTCCTGGCCTGGAGGGAGGGACACCGGATCGTCGTCGACCAGATCAAAGACGTCGACGAGATCAGCTCGATCACCGAGAAGTCCTCTCAGACCGGCGTCGTCTTCGTCGGGGGAGGCGTCCCCAAGAACTTCATCCAGCAGACCAAGGTGGTGGCAGACCTCTGCGGCAGGTACCGGGGCGGCCACAACTACGCCATCCAGTACACCATCGACTCCCCCCACTTCGGTGGGCTCTCCGGCTGCACCTTCAGCGAGGGGGTCTCCTGGGGAAAGATATCCAGAGAGGCCAGGATGATCCAGGTCTTCGTCGACGCCACCATCGCCCTGCCCTTAGTCGTCCACGCCCTGGAGGAGAGTGGGACCCGGCGGAGGAGGCCGCCCCGTTACTCCTGGGAGGCGGAGGAGCTGGTTCTCTCCTATGAGGAGAGATGATTAAATATGGGCAATAAAAATAGGACAATAAAACAGGGGCAATAAAACAAGGCGATAAAACAGGGCGATAAAATAAGGATCGCCGAAGAGGAGAAGGCCGAAAAGAGAGAAGAGGGCTGGGCCCTCAGAGCCCCGTCGCGCTGGCCAGCTGGAGGCTCTCGGCGCGGTCGTTGTTCCCCTCCACCAGCACCACCCGGCTGCCGTCGTTCCAGAGGTAGATGTACTTCAGCTCTTTTCCGACCTTATCCCTGATCTCGGTGACCTGGCGGCCGTTGACCACGGCGGTGCTGAACCGATCAACTCCCGCGAAGGGGGGGTTCTCGAAGTCGGGCTGGGCCATGTAATTGGCGACGGCGGCCTCTGCCATCGATTCGCTCTGGCAGTCGATCACCTTAACGATGGCGTCGTAATCCCTGCCCATCTCGCCCCAGCGGTACTTGCCCACGGTGGCCTCCACGGTGCCGATCTCCTCATCTCCCCTGAAATCGGCGATCTCATCTTCCATGTCGATGCCCGGAGTCGATTCGTCGATGACGACGATGAGGGAGAAACCCTGGGGAAGGTTCTCGGTGGGCACCCCGGCAGCCTCGCCTCCAGCCTTCTCATCGTTCAGGCAGCCGGCGGCCATAATCGCCCCGGCGATGAGCAGCATGCAAACCGCGTACTTCAGGCTCATGAGAGCTAGAAGACCAACTTTTGGCTGATAAAGGCTTTGCTGAATCGGCGACGAATCATGATCCCCGACACCAAGAGCCATCTTATTAGTCGGGACCCAAGTCGTTCCAGGGTCCATCCAATTCTGATCATCACAAAGCCGACTTTGCAGGCCCAAAGATCGAGATATCGATCACCATGCCCGCAATTAAGGCGAGGGCATGGATCAGAAAAAGTACATATATGGGGACTATGCCGGCTCCAAGAACGCCTTCTGGCTGGTGATGTTTACCTCGACGATCCGGCCCTTGGCCTCCCTGGTCCTGCCCAGGATGTCCTCCATCTGGACCCTGTCGCCTCTGGTGACCAGGACGACGACGCCCTCCATCAGACACTCTTTCTCGCCCTTCATGTAAACGGATAGCTCGCACATAATCGTTCCCTCGAAAAATCCCCTTTGTTTCGAAAATTTAAGTAGCAGGCGGACCCGGTGGGATTCGAACCCACGACCCCCGGGTTAGAAGCCCGGTGCTATATCCTGGCTAAGCCACGGGCCCGCTACATGACCGAAATGGAATTCAGGCCGCCTCTGGAACCTTCTGGCCCAAAGACGTCTTGAGCTGATCCTGGAGCTGAGTGAACCGCTTCTGAATCCGCTCCTCCTGCTTTGCGAGGGTCTTCAGCCGCAGGTCCAAGACGTCCTTCTTGTCCTTGAACTCTTCGATCAGCTTCTCCCGATCGGCCTTGAAGAGCACCTCGCCCACGCTCTTATAAATAACCGCACCCTCGGGGCTCGCCTCCAGCTCCTTGACCGCAGACTCCGTCTCCCGGAGGATCATCTCTATCTGGCTTTTCTGGCTCAGCAGCGCCTGAGCCTGCTGCTGGAGCTGCTGGAGCTGTGCTATCTGGTTTTGTACCTGGGGTGGCAATTCGGTGCTCATACCTTCACCATCTTGATTGCTATATCGACCAATCTGATCCAAGTGTTCAGGGCGGCCCTGAGGGATACCACGTCCTCGCTCTCGATCTTAAGGCGGATCCCCTCTTCGCAGGCCGCAAGGAGAACCTCGCTCCTTGAGATCCGGTCCTCGGCCTCGGGGGCCAGGGCAGCGAGGATCTGGCCGGGCTCCTCCACCTCGAAGACGATCTCAGCTTCGCCCCTCATCTATTCATCCCGACCTCAGCCTTCCCGTTCAGCTCGACCTGTTCAGCCTGAGGATCAGCTCTCCGCCGTCGAGAAACTCGATCTGGCGGCCGACGACCTTGATCGCCCTTCCTGCCCCGGCTTCGGCCGAAAGGCCCAGGCCGAAGAACTCCGCCACATCGCGGGCGACCTTCCCGGTGCCCACCACCACCGGCATCTCCGCCGTCAGCCTCCTCGATCCGCCCTCGACGGCTACGGTGAAATGGAGGACCATCTCCTGGCCCCCGGACCGTCTGGCCAGGCCGGCGGGGTTTCCGTGCTCCTCGACCACCACCAACCAGGTGTCCCCGTCGTCGAGGCCGGTCTTGCCGCGGGTCATGTACTCAGAGCCGAAGAAGCTGGCCAGGGTTCGGGCAAGCCTCCTCGTCCGGGGCGAGGGCTTCCTGGAGGTGGAAAACCTCATCAGACCGCTTTCATCCTCTTGACGGTGGTGGGCCTCTCCTTCATGAGGATCCGATGGCCGCAGTAGGGACACCTGATGCCGCTGTACTCGTAGTCGACCTCCACGGTCTTCTTGCATCTGGTGCACCTGTAGGCCACTTTACTCAGCCTCCACAGCCCTCTTGACGGACCGGGCCACAGACTGCCCGACGGATGTCACGGGTATGTAGGTTCCTCCGGCGAAGGTGTGGCCGCACTTGGTGCACCTCCAGATGCCGGTCCCTTCCCTCTTCACCTGGATCCGACCGCACATGGGACAGTCGTACCTCTTCTTGCTCCTCTCCTCGATATCTGCGACCAGCTTTCGGATCTTCCTTCCGTACCGAGGCCCGAACCTTCCGGCGGACCTGGTCTTCCTTCCCTTCTTGAACTTCTTGACCATGATTTATACTTCCAGAAACTTCTCCCGGATCTCCCTAGCCCTCTCACATGCTATATCAACGATGCGGTAGATGTGATCCTGGCTCAAGAATCCGGGGCCGCTCTTCTGCATTCCACACACCGATCCGTCGGCGGTGGTTATAACCGTAAGCTTCGTGTCCGCCACCGACTCCTCGTCGGTGTCGGGATCAAATATCGTGGCGTCGCCGAACTCGACCGCGGTCGTGGCCACAGGGATGTCCTTCACCGGCAGAGGGTAATCCTCGCCGAGGTTGTACTGGGCCGCGGGGACCTTGGCCGTCATCAGGGCCGCGATCGCGCCCAGGCTTGAGGCGTCCATGAGGTTTCCGCAGTCGTCGAGGATGTGGACGTCTATGAATACTATCCACACCTTCTCACCAGGAGCTATGCAGAGTGCCTCCAGATCGATGGCTCCCGACTCCCTGACCCCCCGATCAACGACCCGCGCCAGCTCGATCCCCACCTCGTTGGGAGGTCCGGGCTCGAAGTTGGGGGAGGCGAGGGGGACGAGCTCCGCGTTGGTGATGATCACGCCCTTGTTGGGGGTGTCCGAGAAGGGCTCTCCAGGCTGGATCTTCACCCCTACCATCACCTGGGTCTTTCCCAGCCTGACCAGAGCGCTGCCGTCGGCCTTCCTGATCGGCCCCGTCTCCAGATTGATATCTCTGTACTCGTCGAAGGCCCTGCCGTCGGCCCTCTCGCCTTTGAGAACCAGGTGGTAAAGGTAATCCTTCCTGATCTCCGCCATCACCACGTCACTCATGAATCTCGTCCTCCGCCAAGGCGGGAGCCTGGTCGCAGCTCCCGGACCCGCTTATGGAGCTGTACCTATCGACCAGGACCTTCCTCTGGATCTCGTATATCTGCTGGCATCCCGTCTTGGCCAGCTCCAGGGCGCGCCTGAACTCCTCGGGAGCGAGCCGCCCGTCCATCTGCAGAAGGGTGATATCCCCGCCGGGGGTCATGGCGATGGGGACATCCGCCTCCCCCAAGTTGTCCTCGATCTTCATGGGATCGAGGACGATCTCGCCGTCGACCTTTCCCGCAGCGCAGGAGGAGATCAGGCTTTTCATGGGGATTCCGGCGTCCGCCAGGGCCACCGAGGCCGCGTTGATGCCGGCGGTCCTGGTGCCGGCATCCGCCTGGAGAACCTCGACGAAGATGTCCACCACCGACTTCGGGAAGTAGGATGTCAGTATGACCGGCTCCAGCGCCTCACGGCTCACCTTGGAGACCTCGTAGCTCCGCCGGTCGGGACCGGGTCTCTTCCTCTCCTCTACGGAGAAGGAGGCCATATTGTATCGATACCGAACTATCGCCCGGGTGGCCTCCTGGAGATGCCGGGGATGAACCTCTCGAGGGCCGTAGACGGCCGCTATGACCTTGTTGTCGCCCATCTCCATGTAGCAGGAGCCATCGGCTCGAGCCAGGACGCCCACCTCCATCTTGATGGGGCGAAGCTCATCGGCCCTCCTCCCGTCGAGCCTCAATCCATCTTTGAAAAATGATACCTTCTCTTCCATGCCCATCAACTTCTGGCCTCCTTCTCAGCTCTCAGAAACTCCGTTATCCTGTCGGTGAGCCCCGTAGTATGAGCCTCTTTCTCTATGATGAGGATCGT